>NZ_DAWDDM010000052.1:0-9601 GCF_052354645.1 Catenibacterium sp. | reverse complement strand
AGCAAACAGTGCTTTTAATTATTTGCACTGTCTACTGGGAGGTCATCATATCAAAATGTCTAAGTCTTTTATTATGTCTTCAGATTCCACAAATCCAGGATCCATATGTGTCAAGAAATGCCACTCATCTGAACTTCTATATAAGATGGCTTCGCCATCTTCAGAACCAAAATAAGCTCTCTCTACCTCATATCCTTTAGATTCTAAGTATTGTTTAACACATCTATAGTTATGTTCTCTTTTCTCTATATAATCCTTAAGTTCATTATTAGGAATAGAATAAGCATCCACTCTTGTAGATCCTTCAATCATTCCATCTCCTGGTATAGATAAGTCCACTATCTCATTCCAATAAATATCTACTCTTACATCACCTGTAAACATATATGTAGTAAAAGGTACAATATGACCATTATATCCTAGTTCTACATAATCAGGTACAGTAGTAGAATCAAAGTACTCATACTCAAACCCTTCAATGTCTTCATACTGATATCCAGCTAATTGAGATATAAGCTTTCTACCTTCCTCTATTGAGAAAAATAAGCCAACATTAGTACTTAACTCACCTTGACTTAATTGTAATATATACATAGTTATCACCTATTTTTTATAGTAGCTTAAGTTCTCTTCTAATCCATCTGTAATAGCTCCTTTAAGCTTCTCTGGACCTACCACAATAATCATTGGACCAAACTGTCTAATCCAGTTCATTAAACCTGTATTAAAGATAATTCCTTCAACACGTGTTTCATACCATTGATGATCATTCTCTATTGGCGCAATAGTCTTATTAATAGTAATATCTTTTCCTAAACGTGATACAACTTCTCTAATAAGTACGCCATCAAACTGAATATGCAGTGTAATTTCATCACCATCAAAGAAACTATTCATTGACTTCGCAAGTGATTGTTTCAATGATTCACTCATTTTTTCCTCATCATCAAAATCAAAATAATATGTACGGCTCTTATCTAGCTTTCTAATACGATCAATACGGAATGTAGTCAATGAATCCTTATGCTTATTATAATAAGCACGTAAATAGTAATGACCATCCACAATCACTGTATTATAAGGACTCACATTATAATATTCATGATTAATACCTGCATTACCCTTAGTAGAATATGTTTCTACAGGATGTCCATCCCTAATAGTATAGTCTACATACTGGAAACGTATATCCTTCTTATTACGTATTGCGGAAGTAATAATCTTTAGATTTTTACTTAGAGAATAGACACCTTCATCATCATCTTCTAATTCTGGTACAATGAGATAATCCTTCTGTTTAGCAGGTGAAAGTTTTAAAAGCTTATTAACTATTTCTCTTTTATCATTATTTGTCAGATCTTGACGATAATTCACCATATCAATAAGTAATTGTATCTGTGCTTCATCAAAATAACCTGTTTCAATCATATAACCAAAACGTCTCACTGCTTTGATTATTTCTTTTCCAAACATTAAAGATGTAAATACATTGATCTGTTTAATCACTGCATATACAGCTTTTAAACCAATATCATAACCTTTTTCTTCTAATTGACGCTGTATATCTTCTGCACTGATGCATTCCTCTGAATTCATCAATAATGAGAAGACAGCCCACATTTTTTCTCCCATCTTATGCCTCCTGATACCTGGTAAGATACCTTTTTACTATAATGATCCACAAGCTGGAAATAACCAATTAAGTCATAAGATGCATAAAGATTTAGAAGTGATTCATCTGGTTCCACTTCACAATTCTCCAAGTATTCATAAGCCCCTTCTATATCTTCTTCTACTAAAGAAAAGTAAGCAGCCTGTGCATAAGTAATCACTTCTTTATCTACTAATAAAGAGATAAGTGCAAGATATGAGAAAGGCATCAAATGTCTCACAATACGGTATACATCTAATGGTGATCCATTATGGAGCATATAGTTACATAAATTCTTATTCAATGATTGAATACGAGGATGTTCTCCAAATAAGTATTCAATCATTACGAGATGATTTTCTAAACATTGCATATCATCTATTTCATAGAGTTTCTTTAAGGATAGACCTAAGTATTTCTTTTGGTGTGCCTTAATATAACCTTCTATTTTCTTCTGACTTCTGCAAGTATCAATAAATGAATCATGATATACATCAATGACATCTAAATAGTCCTTTAATTTATTTAATGAGATTGATGTAATTTCTTTATAACTTTCTAACATATTCTTTCCCTCCTCTTTTTTCTAACACTATTATAGCGAAGAGAAAGAATTTATGCGTTAATGTTAATGGCGATAACACCTTATTATAGGTGTTTTGATAATTTTCTTTTTATTAATAATCCCATAAGTTCATATCTGGGTAGTTTGTTTCATATAAAAACTGTTCATTCATGACTTTAGTCAATATGGCAGCCCAGAGTATCAATGCATAAAATGAGTTATTTAAACATTGTACTGTACCTCCACCATTGACCTTATCTTCATATACATAAAGTTCTTCTTTTTCTGATGGTACATAATCTAGTTCATCTAGATCATCTAATATACCATCATATGGTCGAGTACTCATTTCTTCTATGACATCAATCCACTTCTTATATGCTTCTTCTGTATGATCATATGAGAAAAAACGTATCGCAGCACGCAACTTGTATATAGCTGCATAGACTGCATTGAATGTAAGTTCTGTATAGGGTTTTTCTGTAATAAGCTTAGGTAAGAATATACCTGGCTTAAAAGTCAAATGAATACTAGGTTTTACATCAGTATAATCATGGGTAATACCCACACTCGTACGTACATATTCTCTTGATAGTTTTATTAATGCAAGACATACACACATATTCGCATATTTCATATCATCTACTAATGGGAGTGAAAAACCTAAGTCTGCACCATATTGTCTAGAGAAGAAAGGCTTAAAGACAGCTTCTTCATCATATTTATAAGTAACCGCAAAAGTATAGTCTTTAAATGTAATACCATGAGTCTTAAGAGAGTCTCTTAATGCTTCATCATAATCCTCATAATTATTCTCCAACATATCCTCTACGACATCACCACTTGTCATAACAGCTTGAAAGCTTAATTCCTGTAAAAGAACTGCTGCTTCTAATCTTTTAGTAATTTCTCCTTTGGTGATACACGTCATATCACCACTTTTCAATAAATAACGCAAGCTTTGTGTAGCTGCACTTGTCTGTACAACCATTTCAAATTCTCTTTGCATATATATACCTCCTTTCTATATGAAAAAAAGCAGATTCATCATCTGCTTCCTACTCTGCGAGATTTTTGATGAATTGGATTCCTACACCACCAATTCCCATATGAGCACCTACAACACTTGGTAACTCTCTCATGGTAACTTGACATGGACCTAATTGTTCTTCAAGATAGTCTCTTACACGCTGAGCTTCTTCAGGTGCAAGAACATCTTCAATCGCAAATGTATAATCTTTCGCATTTGCGCCTCTTTCAACAACACGATCAGCAAGCATCTTACATGCCTTACGTGTTGTTCTTACTTTGCCTAAAGTATCAATCTTACCACCTAATTCACTATTCAATTCCATAACTGGAACAAGCTTCAACATATTGCCAAGCATTGCGACTGCAGGCGTAATACGCCCACCCTTTTTAAGGTGATTCAAGTTTGGTGTAAAAATAATTGTACCTGAATGCTTAACCATACCTTCAAGCTTTTCTTTAATTTCAGAAACAGACTGACCCTTTTCTACTAGTTTTCGTGCTGCTTCAACAAGCTTCTTTTGAACATGTGCTGTTCCTTGAGAATCGATTAAAGTAATAGGCATTTCTACTGTATCAGCTGCAACCTGCATACCATTTAATGTAGATGATAAACCAGTTGCGATAGGAATCCCAATTAACTCATCATAACCATCTCTTTTTGCATCTTCCATAGCCTTCATTAAAGAACCAGTCGAAGGTTGAGATGTTGTAAACATATCATCTGTTTCCTTCATCTGATTAAATACATCAAGACTTGTGATTTCTAATTGATCTAAATATGTCTGACTACCATGACCAATACATAATGGTGCAATATAAATACCTTCATGCTCTCCATTAATATCAATCTGACAGCCACTGTCTGCAATAATCGCTATTTTACTCATTTTTAATACCCCATCAGTGATAATACACTATGTACATTATAGTTTATTTCTTTTTATTTTACAACTTTTACGCTATAATACGAACGGGTGAAACTATGAGATCAATCAAAGAAACAACGACAAATACAATCATTATTAAGAAATCAGAATTCATTACTACCCTAATTCCATGTAATGATGAAAAAGAAATAAAAGACTTAATAGAACTCTATTCTAAAGATGATGCAACACATAACTGTGTTGCTTATCGAGTAGGTCCTTTAGAAAAAGCAGATGATGATGGTGAACCATCAGGTACTGCAGGACTTCCTATGTTGAATGTATTACAAAGACAAAAGATAGATAATGTGATTGCGATTGTAACACGTTATTTTGGTGGGATTAAACTAGGGGCCGGAGGATTAACTCGTGCTTATACTAATAGTGTTGCAGATGCATTAAAAGAAGCAGAAATAGTCGATAAAGAACTTGTTAAACTATATCGTATTAGTGTTGACTATCACTTCAGCCGTAAGGTATCTTATTTAATACAATCTAAGAATCTGTTATTAATGAATACTGAGTATGATGAAGAAGTTCACTATGATGTTTATTTAAGAGATACATCATTCTTAGATGAACTCAATGAACTGACTGCATCCAATATGCATTATGAGGTTGTAAAGGAAGATTATATTCCTGTTGAGGTATAAAGATGTCTAGTATAGAAATATTACTTATTGGTATTGGGTTATCCATGGATGCTTTTGCGGTATCTGTATGTAAAGGATTGTCTGTAAAGAAGTTATCTATTAAGAATATATTGTTATGTGGTGTATGGTTTGGTGGATTCCAGGCATTGATGCCATTTGTTGGTTATTGTCTAGGTTCCACATTGAGTGGTTTAGTGGATTCTATTGACCACTGGATTGCATTTATACTACTCGCATTTATTGGAATCAATATGATTAAAGAATCATTTGAAGAAGAGAAACAGAATGATGACTTCTCATGGAAGACAATGTTGATGCTTGCTATTGCGACTGCTATTGATGCACTTGCGGTAGGTGTTACGTTCTCTTTTGAATCTATCAATATCTTCATGGCTATTTCTATTATTGGTTTAACGACATTTATTATTGCATCAGCTGGTGTATATATAGGTCATATATTTGGGAATAAATATCAACAGAAAGCACAGATCACTGGTGGTATTATTCTTATTCTCATAGGTGTTAAGATTTTAATAGAAGGTTTAGGGATTATTTAGAGAATCTACGTGATTCTCTTTTTTAATTGACTATAATAGTATATAAGAGGTGATTTAAATGAATGAATTATCAAAATTATATCAGTTAGTATTAAACAGAGAATTAGATATTCCTAAGGGTCAGATTCTAGATATTAAGAAGATTGACCATAAACTTCTTGCATTTATGCAATGTGTGTATAATACAGGAGAACTAGGACATGTTTATACATTCTGGGATAAAGATACTCAGGTTGATCAAAACGCTCTTTTAGACACTTATATTGAAGGTATGCGCTTATTAATGAGTATTGCGTATGACTTACAGATTGATGAAATCAAGAGTCATGAAGAAATGCCTGAAAAGAGCAGTTCTGTTGATTTACTCTTTAAAGTCAATCAGGATATTCTAGATTTAAGAAATGGTTATAGTCCTATTAAGTTACAGGATGCTTTGGATGATTATTTCCATTTTGGATTTTCTCTAGGTATCACATTTGATGATATGTTGGAAGGATTGTAAAAAAACATAATAAATACATAGAGAATACATACGAATTACACAACATACATGTATATTATAAGCATGAAAGAGGTGATTCTTATGATCTATATTATTCTAACTATTATTGCAGTATTACTAAGTACTTTAATCATGGGAGTTGCAAATAAGTATACAAATAAAAAAATCCATGATATTGATCATGAATTGAATATACATTGAGACTCCCCCATTACGAAAAGAAGGCAGCTTATTGTGGCTGTCTTCTTTTCATTTGAATTCCTTCATATTCGTTATGAATACTTTTTACGATACTATTGAAATCATTATCAGGTACAATAACGTCACATATAGCATCAGATGAACCATATACAATACTTTCTTTAATATCTAACTTTTCTTTTAATCTTTCCAGCATATTTTCTGGAGTGGCTTCATAAGAAAGAATCTTAAGTAAGCACATGCCTTCAAAATAATCTTCTTCTACAAAATAACGCAATTGTTTATGTAATCCTAAATCTATCAGGTCATCTATAATATCATAGATAATCTCTTTTGTATTAAGAATACTTATATAAAGAGGTTGATATGAGTGTGTAGGCATACCAAAGATGTAATTACGATAAGGGGATTGACGCATCATATCATAATAGTCCATTTGTTCGGACTGGTCGAAACTATTATAATATGTCAATAATACATCGTCTTTGAGAACGTGATAAAAGTAATTAAGATGTTTATCATCTAATAATTGAGTGATCTTTGTACCTAATGTTTGTGATAATGGGTAGGTACAAAGTAATTCATTTTTTGGTACGTCATACAAAATTGCGCCATCTAATGCGATCACTGGGAGATGCAATTTAAGATGTTCAATTTCTGCCTGCATGGATGCAGGTGTTCTTTTTGTGATGATAGTGAATAAAGCACCATCATCTACTATTTTATTCAATTGAGTCTTATTGAAGTCATTTAACTGCTGGTGTGCTGTTTGTTCCATATCGTCAAGTTCAGCTACAAAGAGAACATCATTTCTTCTTTTAACTGGTAGATGTAATGTACAGACAAGATAACCTACACCAACACCAATACATGTATCTAAGACACGATAGAATAAGAATGCGTAAGGTGAAATACCAGCATGGGGAATCACTGCAACACTTAAATAAGCCACACAGGCCATAAATGCCATATGCTGTACTTTAAATAAGACTGTTAAATAAATAGTCAACATAATAAATAATGCATTAAGTAAATCCCATGCGAGATCAATATGGATGAAAGGCTGTAAAAACATGACAATA
Source organism: Catenibacterium sp. (assembly GCF_052354645.1). Classification (NCBI taxonomy): domain Bacteria; kingdom Bacillati; phylum Bacillota; class Erysipelotrichia; order Erysipelotrichales; family Coprobacillaceae; genus Catenibacterium; species Catenibacterium sp. The sequence goes on along the minus strand of NZ_DAWDDM010000052.1, from coordinate 2,432 downwards.
GCTCCTGTAATTGCCCCTATAAGTGTGCCGAGGGCTCTTACAAGTGCCTGGTTCTTTTCATTCTCTTTATCTGGCTGAATACAGATAATTGTGGTTATAAGGACATAGAAAGGTGATCTCTGTACACCAAAGAGAGTGAATAATACCATGATGATGAAGACAGCAATACTTGTTTTAATAATACGTAATCCGATTCTAGGCATAATTACAACTCCAAACTATCATTACCGGCTTCAGCCATCATTTTTTCTCTACAAGATAGAACTAATCCATCAATGATTTCCATATGTTCAACCATCTGTCTTCTAAACAAATGTGTAGGAAGCAATATCGCAATTTCATCATAGTCTTTATCATTCTTCTCTCCTGTTTCCTGTCCATAATAAACACGAGCAAGAGGTGCTTCTTTTTGAATACTGAAGAATGTATCCCAGATGATTGCATAAACCTGCGCAGGTGTAAGATGAAGCTTCTTAGTATCAGGAAGTGCATAAAGAAGTAAGATGCCTCTGACTGCATCTGTCTTTCTCTGGTCTACTGAACCGTCATGTTTATAATAACGTTCTATATCATAGCCATCAGCCAGATAAACAAGGGAACGGGGAACAGGCTGATGTTGTGAAAGGATACTTTTAAATCGTCTCATCGTATGGTGTGAGACGTCCTTTCCTTCTAACAGGTCTCCAGAAGGTGATGTAAGTAACACTGGATTCTCTCCTGCTTTACCATGAAATGTTTGAGGAATCAAATATGCATCACGTAATAAATCAAACATAGATTTACCACATATAGCGAGTAATAATGCACTAATATCCTGATTTGAATAACTATCTAGAACGACTTTTGAAAAGGTCTCATTGTTTAATTCTTCTGATCCCTGAAAGTCTTCTAGACTTGAATTGAATGTTTCTCTTAGTCTTGCACAAGCTTCTTTACTTGCGAGTATTTTGTGAAATATGTTCTCTACTTCTTGAACACGTGGAAATAATGGTGTCATAGTTTTAACCTCCATCCACTTGTGATTATAGACTTTCTATATCATATGTAAAATGTATCTTTCAGATATTGACAATATATTTATTACATGACAAAAAAGTGATTCGCAACCGAATCACTTGTAATAGTCTTTTGTATATTGAGACATTTCCTGTTTAAATAAACGCATAAGTATAGGTGCACAAAGTAAATAAAAGACAAAATTACCTACTGCATGGAATGTATCAAATAAGAGCCCCTGGACATAATAGATACCAAACCAGACAGGACCACCAATAATTAATTGTTCGAGTGAGACGACAAATCCAAAGACATAACCCATTAAAAAGGCATAGAGAGCCATAAGAAGTAATGGGGGTTCTTTATTTATTTTCTTATAGAAGTCACTGATACATTGAGTGAATAAACAGATGACTACCCATGAGAGAATCTGAAAAATTGTCCATGTTCCCATACCTAGAATCATATTGGATGCAATAGTTGTTACTACTGTGAGTTTAATTCCAAATGATAAGCCAAATAAGAGTACAGATATAATAATGATAGATGTAACAGGTTTAAAGTTAGGAAGTGCCTGTAAGGCTACTCTAGAGGCAATATTGACTGCAGAGAGAATACCTATCAAACATATTTCTCTTGTCTTATTGTTCAGCGTTGACATAATACCAAATGACTTGATCTCCTGCTTTTAACCTATAAGCTCCTGCCCCAATATTTGGTGGTGTACCATTCACTTTATACATCCATCCAGAACTTGGCCCATGATCAAATTCTTTTAATCCATCTATACCTGATACATAAACAGTAGAACCAAACCCTTTTGTAGAGATACTCTTACCATTTTGTTTTGCAAGTTCTCTTAATACACTATAAGCTGTAGAAGAACTATTCACTTCTATATTCCCCTGCATCATTATGCTATTTACTCCAATCACCTGTACTGAAACAGTTTGTTTTATAGGTGTTTCCTGTTTAGGTGGTTCTACTTGTTGAGGAGCAGAGGTTTCTTGTTTACTAGAAGAATTGTTTGTTTCTGTCTTCTTTGTCTCTTGTTTAGTAGAAGAAGATTTTGTTTCTATTTTCTTTGTTTCCTGCTTCTTAGCCTCTTGTTTACTAGAAGAGGATTTTGCCTCTTTTTTCTTTGTTTCCTGCTTCTTAGTCTCTTGTTTACTAGAAGAATCAGATAATTTTGTATCAGTCTTCTTCGATTTTTCTTGTGACTCTATTTGTTTTGTCTCTTCTTTTTTAGAAATATCTTTCTTCTTTATGCTACTTTTTACTTCATTACTAATAGTAGGCTGAGACTGGAATTGTCCAGTTATACCACGATAAGCTGTAAAGCCAAATATAAAGATAAAAGCTATTGCTACAAAGGCAATAGCTAATTCATAAGTATTACAATTCTAAATTATTTCTATTAACTTATGATTACTAAT
>NZ_DAWDDM010000051.1:0-9617 GCF_052354645.1 Catenibacterium sp. | reverse complement strand
TCTGTAAGTAATTAAGAGCAGTTCTTTCACCTTCAAGAAGAGTTCTCATATCACCAGTGACTTTAGCCAATAATTCACCTTTATGTACTTCATCACCATCATGAGCAAAGAAATGTACATCTACATCTTCATCTAATAATTTGAATGTTCTTTCAAAAATCTGAAGACCAGCAATAATACCATTTTCTTTACAAATTAATTCTACTTCACCTAACTGGGCAGTTCTCATAACACTGCATGTAGATACATCTTCACTTGTAATATCTTCACGAAGAGCTGAAAGGATTAGTGGGTCTACATTTAATTTTAAAGTAGTCTTATCAAACATACTTGGGGCCTCATACTTTCTTGTCATATCTTTTGCGGCTCTTTTAGCAAATACTAAACTTTCTAATAATGAGTTACTAGCAAGTCTATTCTTTCCATGAACACCATTACATGCTGTTTCTCCTACAGCATATAGATTTTCCATAGATGTTTTACTGTTTTCATTTACTTTTACACCACCCATGAAATAGTGCTGGGCTGGTACAACAGGAATACATTCTTTAGTTACATCATAGCCTTTATCTAAGCAGTACTGAACAATATTAGGGAAATGTTCCTTTAGTTCCTTTTCACCAATAGGTCTTAAATCTTCTAAGACATAATCAGTACCATCTTTTTCCATCTGTTTCTTAATTGCATCAGAAACGACATCTCTAGGTAATAATTCATTTACGAAACGATTACCATTTTTATCATATAATAGTGCACCTTCACCTCTGACACTTTCGGAAATAAGGAAACGTCTTTCATTATCTTCACTATAGAAAGTTGTTGGATGAATCTGTACATAATCCAAATGTTCTGTTTCAATATTATATTTCTTAGCAAGGTCAATGGCATCACCTGTTAAATGACGGTAGTTAGTAGAATTCTTATATTTACCACCAATACCACCAGTTGCAAGTACAACAAAGTATGCATAGATATCATATTCTTCATCGCCTTTGCGTACTCTACCACCAACGCATTTACCATTCTTTACAAGAAGGTCTGTTAAAGTCACATATTCTTCAATAGTGATATTCTTTCTTGTTTTTACTTCTGCATAAAGCTTACTAGTGATTTCTTTACCAGTAATATCTTCATGATAAAGGATTCTGTTAGTAGAATGAGCACCTTCTCTTGTATATTTAAGGTTTCCTTCTTCATCTCTAGCGAAATCAGTACCATATGATAATAAATCATCAAGTACAGCACGAGAACTTCTGATCATTAATTCTACAGAAAGAGGATTATTTTCATAATGTCCAGCTCTTAGTGTATCTTTAAAGAAAGCATGATAATCACTTTCATCTTTAAACATACAAATACCACCCTGTGCAAGAAAGCTATCACTTTCTTCTACACATGACTTAGTAATCATATGAATATTAAGGTTTCCAGGTAATTTAAGGGCACAATATAATCCTGAACATCCAGTACCTACAATAAGAACATCTGTTTTTTTACTCATTTTTAGTCATCTCCTATTTAGCAAGTTCAAGCATTCTTTCTAATGGTGCTTTTGCTTTATTCATAAATTCTTCATCTAAGAATACTTCATTTTCTCCAGTTTCTAATACATGTACAATCTTTTCTAGTGAATTGAGTTTCATATTAGGACATACCTGAGTTCTTACTACATTATAAAGCTTCTTATCTGGTGCCTGATTTAAGATAGTGGCATAAACACCATCTACAGTACCAACGATGAATTCCTTTGAATCATTACCTACAATATAATCAATAATACCTGATGTACTACCAATATAATCAGCTTCTTCTAATACTTCAGGTTTACATTCTGGGTGAACAGCTACTAAAGCGTTAGGATGTTCTTTCTTGGCATTTAATACATCTTCTTTAGTCATAATATGGTGTCTTGGACAGAAACCACTATTTAAGATAATATTTTTATCTTTAACCTGAGTAGCCACATAGCTTCCTAAGTTCTGATCAGGTATAAAGAAAATATTCTTGTTAGGTAACTTATTAACAATTTTTACTGCATTTGAACTAGTAACACATACATCGCTATAAGTCTTTATTTCTGCAGTAGAGTTGATATAGCAAACAACAGCTAAATCATCATACTTTTCTCTCATTTTTTTAATATTTTCTATAGTCACCATATGAGCCATAGGACAATCAGCATGTGCATCTGGCATATATACATGCTTGTTAGGGTTAAGTATCTTCGCACTTTCTCCCATGAATTCTACACCTGCAAATACAATCTTATCAGCATCTGTTTCAGCTGCTTTTTTTGCAAGATAGAATGAATCCCCAATGAAATCAGCAGCTGCCTGTACATCTGCATCCACATAATAGTGAGCCAATATAACAGCATTCTTCTCTTCTTTAAGCTGCTTGATTCTATTCATCATATCCATAAATTTATCCTCTTTTTCCAACTTTTCCTAAATTAAGCGCCTCTCTCGCTACGCTGATGCATATGCTATCATTGTTGTTGACAGATGTCAAGACACATATGTTGACATTGTAAAAGAAATATGTTCAATCAATATTACAGTAAATTTGAATGTAATAGATTACATAGTTTTTTTCAGCACAGAAATATACACTTAATGTAAAAAAGAGATTATAACAAGTCAGTTACAATCTCTTGAGGATTTTTAATTATTTTTCATGTTCTTCATATATGCTAATCAACAGAAGTATCATAGCTTTACTTACTTGCATATATTTTCCAAATGGATTGATGACAATTCCATTTATCTCTTCTAAGTCAAGTGCTAATCTCAGAATTGATAGGATGGATTGATTGATCTGGACATTACCACTTGATCCTTTATGCATTTCATTGCTGGAAGTAAATACACCAAGCCACTCTTTACCGCTGGCATCTTTGACTGTTTCCATTTTAAGTTTGACATCATGATCAAGAGTAAATGTGTCATCAATGTTTATACTATTGATTTGTTCTTTTGATAAAAATGAATTCTTAGTGATATAAGGAACTATAAATTCCCCACCCTGTTTCATTGCATTCAACAGCGTATTCATAAATAATATCATTCCCTCTTTATCGTTATGAACATAATATTGTTTTATTGCTTTCTCAATCATCTGATTTGTATTAGGTGAATCATCTTTTCTAACAAGACTATAAAATGCATCAACAACATCTCTCATATCTTTATTGATGCGATTTCTACATTCAGATATTAATGTTTCAGATATTCCAAAATAAGCTTCTGCAATACTTCCTGTAATAGCACCAAGTGTATCTGTATCTCCACCTAGAGATACAGCATTTCTTATTGCATCTTCAAAGTCTCTTGCTTCAAGAAAAGCAATGATTGCTTCAGGGACAGTTTTTTGACAAGTTTCATCCATATGAAAGCTAGGACGGATTTCATCAAGTGTTCTATTTAAATCATAATGAAATTCATTCTCAATATACTTTTTGATTTCTTCTTTTGATGAACCATTTCTTGCCATAAATATAGCACTCGCAGTCGCCTCTGCACCCTTAATACCTTCTAGATGATTATGAGTTACATTGGCAGTTGCTTTTGCGACTACTCTTGTTTTTTCAAGAGAATCATAAAGCCATCCTGCTGCTGATACTCTCATTGCAGAACCATTTCCAAAACTATTATAAGGCTCAGGATGACGTGCTGTTAACCAGCATCTAAAATATCCCCCATATCCTTCATGAGGATATTTTCTTCCCCATGATTGCATACTTGATATAACAGCGTCTTCGATTTCTTTGACTGTTGCATCCTGCCCTACTTTCAGTAATGCCTCACATACAGCAAGAGTCATGACTGAATCATCTGTAAAATGAGATCTTCTACTAAATAATTTGAAATCCTTTGTTTTATCTCCTCTATCAAATTCAAATGGACTACCAATAATATCTCCTAAAATTGCACCATACATAATATATTCCTCCAATCTTTTCTTATTACAATATCAGTATAAATGAGGAGGAAAGATATATGGTCGCTTTGAAAGCGACATTTAAAAAACGTTGATACATGAAGTACCGACGTCAGTTATGCACCAAGAGTTTCATTGGTATATTTGAACAATGTGATGTTGAGTTCCATAATATCATAGTGTTTGTCTATGATTGCTTTTTGTACAATTAAATCTACTTTACTACTTGGACTAAATGCCCAATCTGCTCTTGCAAGTAGATCTTTTGATTCCTCTAGATTAAGATGTAATGCGATACATAATGCAAATACGGTTTTCTTTTTAGGATGATAATTCTTATTGCATTGAATTTTAGAAAAAAGTTTTCTATCTAGATTGGCTCGTTTCCATACGTCTTTATTATCCAAATGCGCTTTGTCTATTAATTCAAATAATCTATCATGAAATGAAGGACCAATATTTGCGAGCTGATCTTCTAAAGAAGTATCCGATAAATGTAGAGATGGTTCTTCATGAAAAGCAGAGTTAAATAAAGAACGAAGACGAGCACTTCGTCTGTAGCTTAAAGGATACTCATTAATATGACTTTCTTTGACATAGTTTGCATCAATATAAGAATCAATCTCTCCGACAATTTGGCTGGATAATTGAAAAGAGGCTTTATCAAATACAACTAAAATGATTTCTATTTCATGTTCTGTCAAAAACTGACTGAATACAGATACTGCAATGTGCAAAGCCTTATCTTTTGGAAATTCATATACACCTGTTGAAATAAGAGGAAATGCGATACTTTGACATCCTAGTTCTATTGCTTTTTGTAGAGGTAGACGATAACATCTTTCTAGTATTTCAAGTTCATGATGATTTCCATCAATCCATATAGGTCCTACTGTATGAATAACATATTTTGCGTTGAGATGATAAGCTCCAGTGACTGCAATATCTCCTCTTTCAATAGGACCAATAGTCTTTCTTTCTGCAAGAAGTGCCTCTTTTCCTGCTGCTTCATATATCGCCAGATCTGTGCCACTTACACATTTTGGTTGTGGATTGGCTGTATTAACTATGATATCAGCTTCTACTTTTGTGATATCGTTTCTTACTATCTTAAATGCCATAAAAGTATCTCCTTATTTTCTTTACATTATAATTCATAAGATGTCTACCAATATACTTATAAGCGAATGTTTTAATGGTTGACATCTCTTGATGATGTTCTTTTAGTAACGTATCTGGACAATCATAGATACCAAAGTCATGAGTAATTCCTTCACTTTGAATATAGGTATTATTTCTATTGAAGTCAATTATAGGGTGTTTGAAGTTTTTCACTGCAATACCATAACCACAAAATGGACCAGTACATTTAGTAAATCTATTCTGAAGTTGTTTGATATATGCTTTGTCTAAAATAAATCCTTCTAGTTCATACCATCGATTTTCAAGGTAAACTTCCACCCAGCTGTGTAATATATTCTTAGGTGCACTATGATATACAATACCTGTCATAGCTCCTCTTTGTAGTTTCTTATCAATAGTAAAGCCATGTATTCTACATGGAATATCACAGGCACGTAGCAATGCCATAAATAGAGTTCCTTTAGTATTACATTGACCATAGCCATCGGATAGTACTTTTGAAGCAGATATATAATCATCACTATTATAGCCAAATAAGATCTCATCTCTTACATAATTATAGATTGATTGTATTGTGTTAAATTCATTCATTTCTTTCCAGTGTTTATCATGAATAAGTTTTTGAATAGTAGGATGAGAATAATTTAGCATGTGTGTTTCTTTGAGATATTCCATCATTATAACGCACCTCCATTATTATAGATTATATCATTTTACTATGAGATTTAAAAAAGATTGTAACCTAGGAGTCACAATCTTTAGTTTCTGTAGGACTTAATATAAGTTCTTCCGCAATCGTAGTTGATTTCACTCTCATTAAGCTATCATAGACATTTGATTTACCAAGCAAGTTTAATCCACCGTGCCATACGATTTCTTGATCAATGACTGCAAAATAAGAATCTAAATCAGGATACACTTCTACAAATACACCATTACCATATAATAAATCTATGAGATTATTTGTATAAGGTTCATCTGTCTGTTTGGTGAATACATTGACTGAAACACCCTTTTCTTGTCTATCTTTAATTAAATCAATAAAAGATAATACTTTCTTTTCATTTAATTGAGGACTAGAGATAATGATGCTTTTATTTGTTTCATGGATATCTTGTCTAAATACTTCTAAATAATCATTATAATTGTAAATGTGATTCACATTTTGTTTATTGTCTACGATATCAGTAATCACATCAAAACCAATCTTTCTATAAGCAGATAAGCGTTTCTTATACATATTATTAAAATAATGAATATGAGAATCTACATAATCATAGACAATAGCACTTTTTTTATACTTGTAATCTCTATTGATTCTTCCTAAGAACTGATCAACTAAAGGTTCACCAGATACAGGAGAAGTTAAAAATAGTGTATCGAGTCTAGGTACATTAAATCCTTCACCAACTGATTGAGATGTCGCAACAAGTATAAAAGGTTCATCATGAGGAAGTGATAATATTGCTTTTCGTGTTTTTTCATTTTCCTTTAATGAATAATCACCATAAATAAGATACGTATGAGCTAAGACATCTTTTTTTAGTGATTCATACAATGATTTTGCATGTTCCTTATAGCGTGTCAATACAATCGGTGTTCTATTTTCTTCAATACACTTCTTGATATCAGAAATAATCATATTATTTCTATTTTCATTTTTAGAGATAAACGCATACGCCCTATTAAGATCATTTTTACTATCACCTAACGCCATTATTCTTGTGAATCGTGGATAGACATAATGATCAATAGTTTGTTTTTTTATTCTCTCTCGACTTGTATATTGATGTCTAATTGGACCTAACTGCATATAGACTTTCTTTTCCAGTCTGTCTATTCTCTTATCATTTGCGGAAACACCATAGACATATTTAGAATTAATTTGACGTAATACATTTTCAAATATATGGGAAGCCCCATGATGACATTCATCTACTATTACCATGCCATACGGTTGACTTAAACGGCTATTGCCTTCTTTATCATAAATAGAATTGACAGATACAACATCAATGATCCCTGTTAAGGTGTTCTTACTACCATGTAAAACCCCTATGAGATCTTTTCTTTGTTTCTCTTTACCTGTTTTTGTTTTATACACAGGTAGATCTTCGTTTATTTCTAAAAAGCGATGTAATTCATCTACCCATTGGTCTATTAGTGAAACACTTTGCATAATAATGAGTGTATTGACTTTTCTTTGAGATATTAAATAACTAGATACAACAGTCTTACCAAATGCAGTCGCTGCATTAAGAACACCATTATCATAGCTTAATAAATCAGATGCAGCAGTCAGCTGTTCATCTCTTAATTTTCCAGTAAATGATACATTAATAGGTTTTCCCTTTTCTCTCTTATCAACAATTTCATACTCAATATTTGATGAATGACACTTATTAAGTAGAGTTTCTAATAACCCTCTAGGGATTTTTATATAATCATCTACATCTTCGCCTAAATAGATAACTCTTGGATGATTCCAATTAGAAAATCCTAAGTTATGATTCTTATAGAATATAGGATTATCAAATGCAGATAAGCGTCTGATCTGGTTTTGGATTCGTGGCTGAAGATTAAGTGTATCCACGTAGATACCATCTGCAAGGACAATAGAGAGTTTATCTATCACATCTTCACTATGGAAGTTTTCATCCTTTTTCCATGGCTTAATTCTTTTTCGTAGATCCATTGTAAGAAGAGTTTGAGGGATTGAAAGTTCTTCTTTCCATTTATAGATATGTTCTTCTATCTCATTTTTAGATAATTGATGAACTGTTGTTAGTAATTTCCATTGATCATAGTAAGGATTCCAGTTTTCATCTACAAAAGCACTATTACCTTGTCTTAATGCCTTACCTTGAAGTGGTAATGCGACTAAATTACCTAAGCCATCGCTATGGTCCTGAGTTGGAAACATACGATCATAATATCTAAATGATTTGAGATTAATAGATTGAGCCCCCTTCTCAATTAATAGTAATCCAAATTCTCTAGCAAGAGAGGCAGGTACAAATTCCTTAAAGAGAATCCATGCATGTGCCCCATTTCCTGAACGTGAGCGTTCTATTAATACATCAATACCATTTTTATGACATATTTTTCTTATTGCATCAATTTCATCTTTCCAATCATTATTTTCACTATTATCTTCATCATGATTATCAAAATCAAATACAAGTAGTTTACATGTATCATCTTCTAGTAAAGGATATAATCCAATGACATCTGTACAATTGTCTTTATACCCTAATAAATGATCCTTGCCTACTTCTCTATCTAATGCTTTCCACTCTTTATAAGGACACTTTTGACAGGACACACCTTTTTGACTATTTTGTTTAGGACAATATTCCTTCCATCTATTAAAACACTGTGGAAAATATCCTCCCTTAGAACCTCTTAATGCATATACATCTCTTCTTCCTTGAAATAAAGTAAGAAAGTAAGCTACAAGTTTATCATAAATATAAGTATCCTTGATACATACACCCTCATTTATAGATTGGGTTGTCATATCTTCTTTTGATTCATTAAATGTAATATGAGATTTTTTTAGAAGTTCTTTTAATTCTTGATTTTCTTCTTGGAGATGTCTAACCATCCTTCTTAACGATTCTAAGTTTTGTCCTTCTAGATTCATTGTATGTCTCCTTAACTGTTATTTATTCCATTATAAAAGGAATAATGATAAAAATCACTATTCCTTCTCAATAATATTTCTTATATCGTCTAGATGATCCGCAAAATAGATACCCTTCTGTTTCTCATGCGTAGATAATCCCATTTCTATCATATGTGACATAAGTTCTTTCATACCCTTATAATAATCATTCAAATTATAGAATATGCAAGCTGCATTAAGTTGTTTCAATGAAATCTTAGACATCACTTCTGATATTTCTTCTAATGTTCCTGTACCACCTGGAAATGCAATAAAGGCATCTCCTAATTCTATCATTTTCGTTTTTCTTTCTGTCATATCTTTAGTAATGATTAACTCTGTTAAGCCATCATATTGTAGTTCTTCATCAATGAAGAACTGCGGTTCTATTCCAATAACGTTTCCACCTGCATCTAATACACTTTCCGCAATGTATCCCATTAATCCTGATTTTGATCCACCATAGATGAGTGTATGATTGTTTTCTCCAATCCATGTACCAAGTTCTTTGACTGCATCCTTTAATACTGGATCATTGCCTCTCAAGGCACCTAAATATACTGTAATATTCATATGATTCTCCTATTAAAAAACAGTGAAAATTAAGTTTCACTGTAAGTCTATTTCTATCTTAAGAAATATAGTATGTAAAGTCAATGCTTACCAGATGCCCATAACATGCTGCATGAGTAATGAAACAATAGTAATACCACACCAGCATGATGCACCTACTAATAATGGTTTACCACCTGTTTTAATTAAGTGAATGACATTACTATTTAAACCAATTGCAGCCATAGCCATAATAATAAGGAATTTAGATAATTCTTTAATAGGTAAGAAAACATTGCTGTTAACTCCCATATGA
>NZ_DAWDDM010000050.1:0-9589 GCF_052354645.1 Catenibacterium sp. | reverse complement strand
GTTCGTAAACGCTACTCGCGGTGCTGAACTTGAAGAAGCAGTAAAGAACGCTGAAAACGGACAGGTTATCTTAGTTCAGAACACTCGTTATGAAGCTGGTGAAACTAAGAACGATCCTGAATTAGGTGCTTACTGGGCATCACTTGGTGATGTATTCGTAGAAGATGCATTCGGTTCAGTTCATAGAGCTCATGCTTCAACTGTAGGAATCGCTGCTCACTTACCAGCAGTTGCAGGTTTCTTAGTAGAAAAGGAAATCGCTTATATTGGTAAGGCTGTATCTGATCCAGAAAGACCTTTAGTAGCTATCTTAGGTGGTTCTAAAGTATCTTCTAAGATTGGTGTAATTGAAAACTTATTAAACATTGCTGATAAGATCATTATCGGTGGTGGTATGTGCTATACTTTCGCTAAAGCTCAGGGACATACAGTTGGTTCTTCATTAGTTGAAGAAGATAAGGTAGACTTAGCTAAGTCATTCATCGAAAAGGGTGGAGATAAGTTAATCCTTCCAATCGACTCTGTAGTAAGCAGTAAGTTCGGTGAAGATGGTGATATCAAGGTTGTTGGTGAAGATGTACCAGAAGGATACATGGGTCTTGATATTGGTCCTAAGACTGTTGAATTATTTGCTAAAGAACTTGAAGGTGCTAAGACAGTTATCTGGAATGGCCCTATGGGTGTATTCGAAATGCCTAAGTTCGCAGAAGGTACTAAAGCTGTATGTAGCATGTTAGCTAACCTTAAGGGTGCTAACACTATCATCGGTGGTGGTGACTCTGCAGCTGCTGTTAAGCAGTTAGGATTCGCTGATAAGGTATCTCATATTTCTACTGGTGGAGGAGCATCATTAGAATATATGGAAGGTAAAGTATTACCAGGTATCGCTGCTATCAACGATAAATAATTTTTCGAGGAGATATAATTTAAAATGAGAAAACCAATTATTGTAGGAAACTGGAAAATGAACCATGGCATCGCAGAAACAAAGGAATTTGTTGCTGCTGTTGATGGTAAAGTAACTGATAAAGCTGATTGGGGTATCGCTACTCCTTTCTTAGATTTAGCAACTGCTAAAGAAGGCGCAAAGAACTTAATCGTTGCTGCTGAAAACTGCCATTTCAAAGACAGTGGTGCTTATACTGGTGAAGTAAGCGTTGGAATGTTAAAAGAAATCGGTGTTGAATGGGTTATCTTAGGACATTCTGAAAGAAGACAGTACTTCGGTGAAACTGATGAAACTGTTAACTTAAAGATGCTTCAGGTATTAAACAACGGTATGACTCCAATCGTTTGTGTTGGTGAATCTTTAGAAGAATATGAAGCTGGAAAGACTCATGATGTAGTTAAGACTCAGGTTGTTGCTGCATTCAAGGATGTTACAGCTGAAGCTGCTGAAAGAGTAGTTATCGCTTATGAACCAATCTGGGCTATCGGAACTGGTAAGACTGCAACTAATGAAATCGCAGAAGACGTTTGTGGTTACATTAGAGGTGTAGTTGCTGAACTTTATGGTCAGGACGTTGCTGAAAAAGTAAGAATTCAGTACGGAGGATCTGTAAAGCCTGCTACATTAAAAGCTTTACTTGAACAGCCTAACATCGATGGTGCTTTAGTTGGTGGAGCATCATTACAGGTTGAATCATACGTAGCTATGATTGAAGCTTTAAACGACTAATTATTTAAGAGATGATTCCTTTGGAATCATCTTTTTTTGTGTATGAAATACAAATGAGTGGTATACTATAACTAACTCATTGAAAGGAGCATGATTATGGCAGAAACAATGAAAGAACGTAAAGATATGGATCCACAATATATGTGGGATCTCTCAACACTTTTTAAAAACGATGAAGAATGGAATAACGCATTACCTGAACTTGATGAAATGATTAAGAAATTACCTGAATACCAGGGTAAACTCAATAATGCGAAAACAATCAGAGAATTCTTTGATTTTGATACACATCTAGGTAGAAAGTTATCTGATTTCTATTGTTATGCATCACTTAGAAATTGTGAAGATACAAGAGATAGTGACGCACAGGCAATGGAAGCAAAAGCGTATCAGGTCTATACAGCTTATGCAACTGCAATCAGCTTTGCTGAACCAGAAATCCTATCACTTGATGAAGAAGTTTTAGAATCAATTGTACATTCAGATGATTTAAAACCATATGCATTTAATATGCAGAAGTTATTAGATCAGAAGCCTCATGTATTAAGTGCAAAAGAAGAAGCACTTCTTGCCGCCTTTACAGAAACATTAGGGGCTCCTAGTAAGATTTCTGAAAGCTTACAGGATGCTGATATGACATTTGAATCAGTGACTGATTCAAATGGAGAAGTCCATGAACTTAATCAGTCTAACTATATTCTTTTACAGATGAGTGAAGACCGTACACTTAGATTAAATGCCTTTAAATCTTTCTATAAAGGATTCAAGCAGCATATTAATACTTTTGCTGCTACTTATAATGGCTGTATTAAAGAAGCAGTAGCAGAAGCACAGGTGAGACATTATGAGTCTTCACGTGCAATGAGCATGGCTTATGAACATGTACCTGGTGTAGTGTATGATAGTTTAGTAGATACAGTAAGAAAGTTCATGCCTGAAATGTATCGTTATGTACGTTTAAGAAAACAGATGCTTGGTTTAGATGAACTACACTATTATGATGTTTATACACCTCTAGTTGCAGGATCATCTAAGTCATATACTTATGAAGAAGCACAGCAGATGGTATTAGACGCAGTCACACCACTTGGTAAAGATTATGTCAATAGAGTAAAACAGGCTTATAAGGATAGATGGATTGATGTTTATCCTAATAATGGTAAACGTGGTGGTGCTTTCTCTAGTGGTACTTATGACTCTAATCCATACATCCTCACAAGCTTTACAGGCACATTAGATAGTGTTAGTACAATTGCCCATGAAATGGGTCATTCACAGCATACATGGCTTTCTAACCATACACAGACACCACAAAATGCAGACTATACACTCTTTGTGGCTGAAGTGGCTTCTACAGTCAATGAAAACTTACTTGTAGAACAGTTATTACAGAAGACAACTGAACCTAAAGAACGTTTAGCTTTATTAAACCATTATCTAGAAGGTTTCAAGGGAACAGTTTATCGTCAGACAATGTTTGCAGAATTTGAAAGAGATGCACATGCCATGGCAGAAAGAGGAGAAGCCATCACTGCAGCAAGCATGAATACATTATATAAGAACTTGATCAAAGATTATTTTGGTGAAGATCTAGTCATTGATGATGAAGTACAGTATGAATGGGCTAGAATTCCTCATTTCTATAGACCATTCTATGTATATAAGTATGCAACAAGTTATTGTGCAGCAGTTGCGCTAAGTGAAGCAATTCTTAATAATGAAGATGGTGCAGTAAAGAAATACTTAGAATTCTTATCAATGGGTGGTAGTGCTTATCCATTAGATGAATTAAAGCATGCAGGTGTAGATTTTAGTACACCAGAACCTGTATCTAGAGCTTTAACTAAGTTCAGTCAGATTCTAGATGATGTAGAAGAAACATTAAAGAAATTATAAGAATGAGAGATTAGCATGAATTTAAAAACAAAAAAATAATTTTTTCAATTTTGTTAATTATGTTAGTTCTAGGATTAATAGGATTGTATTCTTACTATAATTTTTAATATGCCGTGAGCAAGAAGTCATAGGACAACCCGAAAGGGTTGTTTTATTTTATGGTATAAGTAAGATAAAGAAAGCATTTATTGACAGTATAAATACACATAATATAGAGAACTGTTAACATAAAAGTACTAGTTATTTTGTATAAGAATCTTATTATATGAAATGAAACATCTAGAAAACTTATTATGGATAGACTTAGGAAGTAAAGACGATTATCGATTACATTTTGGTGATACACCTATCACAAGATTAATTAGAAAGATAGTGGGATTAGATAGACAAGCAGCTATGGCTGAATTCTCACGTTTCTTAGATGATCAGAGCTTGAATTCTAGACAGATTCACTTTGTAGAGTTATTAGTAGATTATATTGTGAAGAATGGTTTCATTGAAGACAAGAAGGTTTTGTTACAGGATCCTTTCAAGTCAATTGGTAGTATGAGTGCCTTGTTTAAGGATAAGATGAATATTGCAAGAGAGATATTAAAGACTGTAGATACGTTCAGCGAAAGATGTTAAAAGAAAACGTTCACAATTTTGAGAGTATTCTATCACTATAAAAAATAATTATAATTTAAATTTTTGATATAAACTAAGCAGAAAAACACCTAATCGGATATCCCTAAACTGCAAACGTTTACAGTAAATGCATTCTACAAATTGTGTAAATTTTCACAAAAGTATGCTTGTTTTTTCACAAGAAGTCATGTATAGTGAACTTACAAAATATGAATAAGAAATATTTTGGTCAATGGAGGATATAAAAATGGCTGATAAGAAAGTCGAAAAGAAAGTTGAAGAATGGACAGAAGAAAAGACTGATGCTTGCATTGATGAGTTAGTTAATAACGCATTAACAGCATTAGACGAATTCGAAGGTTTTGACCAGGAAACTGTTGACTACATCGTAGCAAAGATGTCAGTTGCTGGTCTTGATAAGCACGGTGTTCTTGCAGAAGCTGCAGTAAAAGAAACTGGCCGTGGTGTATTTGAAGACAAAGCTGTTAAGAACTTATTCGCTTGTGAATATGTTACTAACAACATGCGTCATACAAAGACTGTAGGTATTATTAATGAAGATCCACTTACTGGTATCACTGAAATCGCTGAACCAGTTGGTGTTGTTTGTGGTATCGTTCCAGTAACAAACCCAACTTCTACAGTTATCTTTAAGTCTTTAATCGCTATGAAGACTAGAAACCCAATTATCTTCTCATTCCACCCAGGTGCTCATGACTGTTCAGTTATGGCTGCTAAGGTAATGTTAGATGCTGCAGTAAAAGCTGGTGCTCCTAAGAACGTAATCCAGTGGTTACCAATGAAAACTATGTATGCAACTAGTGCATTAATGAATCATCCAGGTGTTGCTACTATCTTAGCTACTGGTGGTAACGCAATGGTTAAGGCTGCTTACTCTTGTGGTAAACCTGCTTTAGGTGTAGGTGCTGGTAACGTTCCTGCATACGTAGAAAAGTCTTGTAAAATCAAAATGGCAGCAAACGATATTTATTTATCAAAATCATTCGATAATGGTATGATTTGTGCATCTGAACAGGTTGTTGTTGTAGATCACGAAATCTATGATGAATTCAAGAAAGAACTTGGTCGTTATCATGTACATTTCTGTAATGCTGAAGAAAAGAAGAAACTTGAACAGTTCATGTTCGGTGCAACAGCATACAGTGAAAACGTAAATGAAGCTAGATTAAACAGCATTGTTCCAGGTAAGAACGCTACTTGGATCGCTGAACAGGCTGGTTTCAAAGTAGCTGATGATGTTCAGATCTTAGTTTGCGAAGTTAAGGAAATCGGTCCTAATGAACCAATGACTAGAGAAAAACTTTCTCCAGTATTAGGTATGATCAAAGCAAACTCTACAGAAGATGGTATTGAAAAGGCTGCTCAGACTGTTGAATTCAACGGTTTAGGACATTCAGCTGCAATCCATACTACTAATCATGAAATTTCTAAAGCATTCGGTAAGAGAATCAAAGCTATCCGTATTATTGAAAACGCTCCATCTACATTCGGTGGTATCGGTTCAGTATACAATGCATTCTTACCTTCATTAACACTTGGTTGTGGTTCTTATGGTCATAACTCAGTATCAAACAACGTAAGTGCTATTAACTTACTAAATATTAAGAGAATAGGGAGACGTAACAACAATATGCAATGGGTTAAACTTCCTCCAAAGATTTATTTCGAAAGAAATTCAATCAGATATCTTAGAGATATGAAGGAAATGAAGAAAGCAATGATCGTTACAGACAGAGGTATGTATGACCTTGGTTATGTAGGAAAGATCGAAGATGTTATCAAGAGAAGACGTAACAAAGTAGACGTTGACTTATTCATCGACGTTGAACCAGATCCATCTTTAGATATGACTCTTAAGGGTCTTGAAATCATGAAGAGCTTCCAGCCTGATACAATCATCGCTATCGGTGGTGGATCTTCAATGGATGCTGCTAAAGTTATGTGGTTAATGTATGAACATCCAGAAGTTAACTTCGATGACATCAAGCAGAAATTCATGGATATCAGAAAGAGAGCATTCAAGTTCCCAGAACTTGGTAAGAAAGCTAAGTTAGTATGTATCCCAACTACTTCAGGTACAGGTTCAGAAGTAACTCCATTCGCAGTTATCACTGATACTAAGGAAAACAAGAAATATCCATTAACTGACTACGCTTTAACTCCAACAATCGCTATTGTTGACCCTGAATTCGCTATGTCTATGCCACCAAAAATCGCTGCAGATACTGGTATCGACGTATTAACTCATGCTGTTGAAGCATATGTTTCAATCTTAGCTTCTGACTTCACTGATGGTTGGGCTAAACAGGCTGTTAAGTTAGTATTCGAAAACCTTGAAAAGTCAGTACTTGAAGGTGATCCTGATGCTAGAATTAAGATGCATAACGCTGCATCAATCGCAGGTATGGCATTCGCTAACGCATTCTTAGGAATGAACCACTCATTAGCTCATAAGATCGGTGGAGAATGGCATATTCCTCATGGACGTACTAACGGTATGTTATTACCACATGTAATCAGATACAATGGTACAGTTCCAACTAAGTTAAACATCTGGCCAAAGATCGAAGACTATAAGGCAGATAAGAAATATAGAGAATTAGCAGAATTAATCGGCTTACATCCAAAGACTGATGCAGAAGGTGTTGAAATGTTCGCACAGGCTGTTGAAAAATTATGGGTAAAAGTTGGTGGTGCTGTAAACGTTAAGTCACAGAACATCAGCAAAGCTGATTGGGAAGAATCAGTACATAGAATCGCTATGAACGCATACGAAGACCAGTGTACTCCTGCTAACCCAAGAATGCCTATGGTTAAAGATATGGAAGTTATCCTAGAAACAATCTACGATTACGAATCTCCATTCGCTAAGAAATAATTCTTAAAACCACTTAGAGGAAAGCCTTACGGCTCTCCTCTTTTTTGTGTTAAATTATGTTAAATTGAATCGTTTATTGACTCATATAAGTGAACTCATTAAAATGTGCTTTTGGAGGACACTGTCATGAAACATAAACGTTTTTTATTCTTACTTACTGCAGCTGTCGCTTTCATTATTCAATTAATCGATATCATTTCTTATACAATCAAGTTTTCTATTACACAGACATTTGTACTTGTTATTATACAGATGATTGGTTTAGTAGGTTATGCTTTTGATGCAAGAAATGTAGTACAAAATAAAAGAAGAATGTTTACTATACTTCATAGTGTCGCATTCATCATCTACCTTATAAATCTTACTTATCAACTGTTCCTTAACCCAGCATTAAGACATGTTAAAGTTGTAAGTAGTGTGAATATAAGTCCATTAAAGACAATATTTCTCTATTACACGGCTTATGAAAGACATACACTACCAATTAAGAATATCATTCTGAATATAATTGGGAACGTCATGTTGTTCATGCCTTTTGGTTATTTTATATATGTTCTATTCAAACCAATGCGTTCATTTCTACCTTATTTCCTCTTTTTCTTATTTATGATTATAGGAGTAGAAGTCATTCAGTATATTTGGAAAGTAGGATCAGCGGATATAGATGATATTATTCTGAATATGAGCGGCGTACTGATTCTATATATTGTATTGAAAATCCCATTCATTAAAAAATTATTTTAAAGTCAAAAAAATCACAAGTATTACACATCTTTTCTGTTACAATAATTGTATAAGAAAGAGGTGAATCTTGTGCTTTTTATTTTTCTACTATTGTTGTTCTTATATTTGTTCCTAACAAGATACTACATCACTGAAGACGTGATTGTAAAAGAAGTCCTTGAAGATAAGATCATATTTGAATCAGAACTTGGTAAAGAAATTGTACTCAAAGTAACAAAACCTCATGAATATCTAGAAGGACAAAAGGGACAAGTCTCATTTCATGGAGAAAGAATCGTATCATTTCAAAAAGCAGCCTAAATAAAATAGGCTGCTTTTTGATTAGATGACGTTAAAGTGTTTTAAGGCATTGTAGATGCCATCATCTTCAATATCGGTTGTAATATACGTTACATAATCAAATAGAACAGGATTAGAATTACCCATAGCTACTGATTCCTTAGTATAAGTCAACATTGGTAGATCATTGGTAGAATCACCAATAGAAATACAATCATCAATAGAAGCACCAATGAGATCAATAAATGTTTGAATACCTGTTGCTTTAGAACATGCTTTAGGAACTACTTCAATGAAGTCTTCAGCACGCTGGATGTATTCTAAATCATCTTTAAATGCATCCTTAAATGTTTCAATATCATCTTTTGGTGTATACCATGCAGTGAACTTATCAAAATTAGGTTCATCATCTTTATGATATACAGGAACATTTACTTTAATATCACTATAATGTTCTTTGATTTCCTGAACTGTCTTTGTCTTGATTGTTTCAGGGAAATAAATAGATTCAGGACCTTCTAATACGGCATCAATATCTAATTCAATAGCTTTATTCACAATTCCTTTCTTTAATTCTGAAGGAAGTTTAGCATGATAGATTTCTTTACCATGATAGTAGATATTAGTCCCACAACCACAGATATAACCATCTAATCCTAATTCTTTAATTACATCTTCTATAATACAAATAGTACGTCCTGTATTCACCATCAAGATATGTCCATTATCCTGAGCTAGTTTGATTGCTTTCTTTGTGCTTTCAGGAACAGTAAAGTCTGTTTCTGTAGATAAAGTACCATCAATATCAAAAAATATAACTCTTCTACTCATATATATTCTCCTTGTTTTATAAACTAAACCACAAATAATTACATATGTCAACTCCCTCTCAATTCTTGAAAATGCCACATGTTAGCGCATTAATTTACTATCAAGCGACATTGAATAGAAACCTAATATGTGATAAGATTAAATAAGATTCAGAAAGGATTGAGAATATGTATAAGATTGTAAAAAAAGAAGTACTTAATGACGTTGTACAGTTAATGGAAGTACATGCACCAATGGTTTCAAGAAAATGTGAACCAGGGCAGTTTATTATTTTACGTGTAGGAGAAGATGGAGAAAGAATCCCTCTTACAATTGCTGATTATGATAGAGAAAAGGAAACAATCACAATAATTTATCAGATTGTAGGTTACTCTACTAAACAGCTTGCTAAGTTAGAAGAAGGAGACTATATCACTGACTTCGTAGGTCCTCTTGGTGTCCCTACTCATCTTGAAAAGAAGGATCACGTGATTGGTGTAGCTGGTGGTGTGGGTAGTGCACCATTATTCCCACAGTTAAGAAAATTAGCAGAACTTGGTACTAAGGTTGATGTAATCATCGGTGGACGTGAAGAACAGTATGTATTATGGGCATATCGTTTTAAAGAATTCTGTGATAATGTATATATCTTTCTA
>NZ_DAWDDM010000049.1:0-9788 GCF_052354645.1 Catenibacterium sp. | reverse complement strand
ATTAGATGAAGATGTTTATGTTGATTTCTTTGCTCATGATGGTGATGAAGTACATAAAGTTGAATTATTGTCTAAAGTCACTTGTGATATGAGAACTCTTCTTGAAGGTGAAAGAACTGCTCTTAATTACTTACAGAGAATGTCAGGTATTGCGACTTATACTCGTAAGGTGGCAGATCTTCTTGAAGATACAGATATTAAGTTACTTGATACAAGAAAGACAACTCCAAATAACAGAATCTTTGAAAAGTATGCTGTTAAAGTAGGTGGAGGAAGCAACCATAGATATAACTTAACAGATGGTGTTTTATTAAAGGATAATCATATTGGTGCTGCAGGAAGCGTCACTAAAGCTGTACAGATGGCAAGAGACTACGCTCCATCAGTAAGAAAGATTGAAGTAGAAGTAGAAACACTTGATATGGTGAAAGAAGCAGTTGCTGCAGGTGCTGATATTATCATGCTTGATAATATGAGTACTGAATTATTAAAACAGTCTATTGATTATATTGATAAACGTGCTGAAATTGAAATTTCAGGTAATGTGACTGCAGAAAACATTAATAGAGTTAAAGATATGGGTGTTGATTTCATTTCTAGTGGTGCTTTAACACACTCTGCAAAGATTCTAGATTTATCATTAAAGAACCTTCATGCAATTAATGGGAGAGACTAAATGACTGGTAAAGAAAGAAGGGACTACATCCTTACAGAACTGATGGAAAGTGATACACCGATTTCTGCTTCTAATTTTGCGAAACGTCTTCAGGTTTCACGTCAGGTTATTGTGAATGATGTCGCACTTCTTCGTGCTAACAATCATGTTATAGAAGCAACTAATAAAGGATATATTATACGTCAGTCTGCAATGGTAGAAAGAGTTCTTAAAATGCAGCATACAGATGCAGATATAGAAAAAGAGTTAAATACTATAGTTGATTTAGGTGGTTATGTGAAAGATATCTTTGTCTATCATAAAGCTTATCATATTGTACATGCACCTCTTAATATCGCATCACGTTTAGATGTAAAGAAATATCTAGATAATTTAAAATGTGGGAAATCTATCTCTTTAATGACAGTGACAAGTGGATATCATTATCATACTATCTGTGCTGAAACAGATGAGAGACTTGATGAAATACAGGAAGCTTTATCAAAGCTAGGATATCTCGCAAAACTACAGGAATATGAACCTGTGGAATTCTAAAGGCCATCTTCATTGATGGCTTTTTTTCATATATAATGATATGGAGGTGAAGAACATGATTTATATAACAGGTGATATACATGGAAATCAATTTAAATGGCTTGAGCAGATAGATCCTGTACTTAAAGAAGGGGATATAATTATAGTTTGTGGTGATTTTGGAATCGGCTTTTTCCAACAGAAATATTCTTCTGAAGAATCATTCTATGATTTTATTAGTGAACAGCCTTATACTGTTTTATTTATTGATGGAAATCATGAAAACTTTAATCTACTTAATAGTTATCAAATAGAATCATGGAATGGGGGACGTGTCCATAAAATCAGACAAAACCTTATTCATTTAATGCGTGGAGAAATCTATACAATAGAAGGAAAGACATTCTTTACCTTTGGTGGCGGCTATTCTATTGATCAGCCATTACGTAAAGAGAATGTTTCCTGGTGGCCACAAGAAATGCCAAGCAAGCAGGAATATGAGAATGGATTAACACATTTAGAAGAAGTCAATAATCAAGTAGACTATATTTTAACTCATACTGCACCTGATGAAACAGTCTACTTCCTTTCGACAATCAAACAATATAGAATAAAAGGTGATGTCTATCAGGAATTTCCTCTAACGACTTATTTAAATTACATACAAAAGAAAACAAGCTATACTCATTGGTATTTTGGGCATTTTCATGTAGACAGAGAATTATGGAGAAATCAGACAGCACTCTTTAATACAATATATGAATGTGAGTCTCATCGTATCATTAAACAATGGAATACATATGAATGTTAGCATCTAGACTTCGATACTAGATATATTGACATTAAATAATAGATATGTTAAACTTGCTGTACAAGAGGTGATCAATATGAAACGTACAAAATTAGATGACCGTGTACTTCCTAACTATACACGTGGTGAAGAAATATTTAATATGGTGACTCATATAGTAGGGGCTGCTTTTGGTGTTGCAGCACTTGTATTATGTATTATATTCTCATGTTTACATCATAATGGATATGGACTTGCATCTGGTATTGTTTATGGTGTATCAATGATACTTTTATATACAATGAGTTCTATTTATCATGGTTTATCTCCTAATTTGAAAGCAAAGAAAGTATTCCAGATTATGGATCATTGCAGCATCTTTGTCTTGATTGCAGGAACCTATACACCAGTACTTTTATGTTCTGTAAGACAGGCAGATCCATTCTGGGCATGGGTATTATTTGGTATTGTATGGGCAGTCACAATTCTAGGGATTACATTAAATGCCTATGATATCAACAAGTTTGCGAAGTTCTCTATGGCATGTTATTTAGTTCTAGGCTGGTGTATTGTCTTTAAGTTTAATTTACTTCCAGGTACTATTGGAATGAATGGTATTTATCTATTGGTTGCTGGAGGTGTAGCATATAC
The DNA here is from genome assembly GCF_052354645.1 of Catenibacterium sp. Classification (NCBI taxonomy): domain Bacteria; kingdom Bacillati; phylum Bacillota; class Erysipelotrichia; order Erysipelotrichales; family Coprobacillaceae; genus Catenibacterium; species Catenibacterium sp. The sequence continues at coordinate 7,158 of NZ_DAWDDM010000049.1, read as the reverse complement.
AATCGGTACAATCTTCTATGGATTACAAGAAAAAATACATTATATGCACTGTATCTGGCATCTATGGATCTTACTTGGTAGCATTCTACACTTTCTATGCATCATCTTATATTGCATGTAACAGGCTTACGCCTGTTTTTCTTTTATATCTTTTAAAGACATGCTATAATCGTTGAGGAAAGGATGATTAAATGAAAAAAATAAATTTTAAATACGGTTTTTTATACTTAATCACATTTATTATTGTATTAGGTGGCGATTTAGTAACGAAACTTGTAGTCAATGAATCAATGCAGTTAGGCCAGAGCTATCAGGTCATTAAAAACTTTTTTTATTTCACTTATATTCATAATACAGGTGCCGCATGGGGTATGCTTTCAGGGCATTTCTTTATGTTCTATGCAATTTCTATTATTGCTGGTATTATGCTTATTTATTATTTTATCAAAAGTGATAAATCCCAGGTCTTATTAAGATTTGGAATTGTGCTTATATTTAGTGGTATGCTAGGAAATCTATATGATCGTGTTGTTTTTCATTATGTAAGAGACTTTTTAGATTTCTTTGTATTTGGTTATGATTTTCCTATTTTCAATATTGCCGATATGGGTGTTGTAATAGGTGTTTTATTAATCATCTTAGATTTAGGAATTGGAGAATATAAACAATGGAAATACAATCAATTACACCAGAATTAGAAGAAAAAGGCTTGCGTTTAGATAAAGTGATCTTAAATCATATGCCTGATCGTTCACGTACTGAGATTCAGAAATGGATTAAAGCAGGACAGGTTATCGTTAATGATAATGTTGAAAAAGCCAACTATAAGGTAGAAGAAGAGGATATCATCCAGGTCACTTTACCAGATCCTCAAAGTACTGAAATTAATCCTGAAAATATCCCATTAGATATTGTTTATGAAGATGAAGATGTGATTGTCGTCAATAAACCTACAGGTATGATTGTTCATCCATCAGCAGGTATTTATTCAGGAACACTTGTGAATGCATTACTCTATCATTGTCATGATTTATCAGCAATAAATGGTATTACACGTCCTGGTATTGTACATCGTATTGATAAGGAAACAAGTGGTCTATTAATGGTTGCAAAAAATGATAATGCCCATCGTTCATTATCTAAACAATTAGAAGAACATTCAGTTGTACGTCGTTATGTAGCACTCGTTCATGGTGTTATTAATCATAACGTAGGTCGTATTGAAGCACCTATTGGACGTGATAGCAAGGATCGTAAGAAGATGGCTGTCACTAGTAAGAATGCCAAGGATGCAATCACTAACTTTAAAGTATTAGAACGTTATGATGATATGACACTTATTGAATGTCGTCTAGAAACAGGTAGAACACATCAGATCCGTGTTCATATGCAATATATTGGTCATCCAGTTTATGGTGATCCTCAATATGGCTTTAGAAATGATGATAACACACATGGTCAGTATCTACATGCTAAAGTATTAGGTTTTGTACATCCTAGAACCAATGAACATATGTACTTTGAGGCACCTTTACCTGATTTCTTTGAAGAAAAAATCAATGAACTAGGAGGAGAATACAATGGATAAGCAGATCATTACATGGGATCAGTATTTCATGGGAGTAGCTAAACTCTCTGCTTATCGTTCTAAAGATCCTAATACGCAGGTTGGCGCTTGTATAGTAAACAGTGATAATCGTATAGTAGGGGTAGGATACAATGGTCTTCCAAGAGGATGTGAAGATGATAAGTTTCCTTGGACTGTAAGAGAAGGGGCTTTGTATGATACCAAGTATCCTTATGTTGTACATGCCGAATTAAACGCAATACTTAACTGTACTCAGAAGCTGCAGGGTTGTCGTATCTATGTTTCTTTATTCCCATGTCATGAATGTACTAAAGCAATCATTCAGAGTGGTATTAAAGAAATTGTCTATGAAGATGAAAAATACAAAGGAACAGAAAGTGATAGAGCAGCTAAACGTATGTTAGATGTGGCTGGTGTTTCTTATCGTAAAGTTCCTGCATTTGAAATAGAAATAAAAAAAGAGAATCAATAATGATTCTCTAGATGAAGAAGAAGGCCTATAGGCCTTCTTTTAATTTCTTTAATGCTCCCTTAACTCTCTTCATATTAGTGAAATTCAACTTACATACTTTAGTAAGAATCTTATCACCATACTTGTGCGCAAGTTTAACAGCCACGATTTCGGCATTAGTGCCAGCCCCTCTAGCAAGGTTCATCTTTAAACTCTTTGTCATACTAGCAAAATATTGTAGATATGCATAACGAGAAATGATTTCTGCAGCTAATACTGCTAAATACTGTTCATCAGCATTGGTTTCAAAAATCATATCTTTTACGACAATAACTTCACTCTTTAAATAATTATAATAAGTCTTAGGTGAAACGAATTGATCAATAACTTTAAATTCAACACTCTTCTTCACTTTCTGAAGAACATTCACAACAGCCTGATTAAAAAGACGTGCACGAATGTTTGCCTGGTTGATTCCACTATCAATCATCTTATTATAATGTGAGTTATCTAGTACTAGTAGTGATGAAATGAGATGTCCTTTTAATAGTTTAGCGTAATTGATAATTTCCTGATTAGACAAATCATCAATATTATCAATATGCAGGTTTTTAATGATCTCAAGTGCTTCATCATCGGCATAGCATGCAACGACACAAAGCGGCCCAAGAAAATCAGCAGATCCTGTTTCTGCAGCACCAATATGTGGATGCATACATAAGTGATCTGAATTCTTTTCCTGCTCAATCTTTTTTGCTAAACTTCTAGACCAATGCTTTGCTTCATGCACCGCATTCTGTCCTAAAAAGCTTGCTTCATAATTCGATGTCACTTCGATGTCACAGCCAATAGCATGAGCTTTTAAAAGAAGGTTCTCGCTTTCGAATGGAACCATCTGACTGTCATAAAACTTCTTCATCTTGTTTAAAATGTTTTCATTAATCAAAAATTTAATTGGCTCCACTATATTCACCTCACATGTTTTATTTTATCATAAATTTCATTTTTTTGACAGTATAAATTTCATTTGTTATAATTAAGAACCGACAACGTCAAGGAGGTAAGTGTTATGAGTTTTCTTGATTTGATTCTTATCGCTTTTTTGTTATATATGTTTTTTAGTGGATATTTCAAAGGTTTTTTCTCTACATTATATGATTTAGTAAGCTTTATAATCATGGTGCTTTTTATTTATTTTAATGTAGAAACTATTTCTTCTATTATCCAGATTTATAAGCCTGTAAATGATCCTTTATCACAATTAGGTGGTTCAGTTATAAATATGTTGATAGTCTTTATTATTATGTTTGTTGTTCTAGAAGTGATCCGCAGACTCATAGGCGTTCTTATTAAACCTTTAGTCAATCAATTGACTGATCATTTTGCACTCACTGCTTTTGTCAATCATTTATTAGGTGCGTTGCTTCACGCATTAAAGGGTGTATTTATCTCCTTCATGGTTATGATAATGGTTATTATTCCCTTCTTTGGACCTGATATATTAGCTAATTCTAAAATAGGACATTTAATCATAGAAGATGTACCAATTATCTCACAAAAAGCAATCAATGAAGCAAGTGCTTATGGAAGCTTATTAAAAGGACAGCATACACTTCAACTAGAAGATCAAGATATACTAAAGAAGATGATTATCGCGAATAATCATGCTTATGATCATGGAATGTTAGATGAGCATGATGCAACACAGTTTGTCTATACACAATTAGGCCCAGCTTTAATGAAACAGCAGGTCATTATACCTCATGAAGAAAAACTTCAATTTATCTCTTTATTAAATAAAACACCTTATACAGACACAGAAAAGAATACAATATTAAATAATATAGGAAGTGAATAAAATGTTAGATAGTTATAAAGTATTAGAATTTCCAAGAATTCTAAATAGTATTGCTGGCAGCTGCCGTACAGAGATTGCGAAAAAGAAAGTATTACAATTAGAAATGTATGATAATCTGGCTGATTTAAATGAAGAACAGAATCGTTTAGAGGAAGCCATGACTATTCATCGTATTATGGGTACTTTACCTCTTGCACCACTTCATGATATCAGTGCATATCTTGCGAAAGCGAAGATGGATGGTATTTTAGCACCAGAAGAATTAATGGCTATTGATCATATGTTAGAAAATATCTTTCAGGTAACTTCTTACTTTAATGCTTATGAAGGAGAAATTATTCTCTTAAGAGACTTAGTGGAAGGCTTAGAAGGGGATAATGGGTTACATATAGAAATCAATAGATGCATTATGCCCGATGGCTCTATCAGTGATCATGCCAGTGAAACACTTTATCGTATTAGAAAAAGCATGCATGCATTAGAAGGACGTATTCGTCATTCTATGGAAGGGTATTTAAAGAGTGAAAAGAATTCATTAAGTATGGATACTCTCTCTAGCAAAAATGACCGTTTAGTTCTTGCAGTTAAAGCACCTCATAAAAATGAAATCAAAGGCTTAGTACATGCTACAAGTGCTTCTGGACAGACATTCTTTATTGAACCAGAAAGTGTTGTTGTTATGAACAATGAACTTAATGAATTAAAGAGTCAGGAACAGACTGAAATCAATAAAATCTTACAGAGCCTTACAAGACGTGTTAAGTATAACTATACAAGATTCTATTTTGATCAGAAACTCATGTCTGAACTAGATTTTATTTTTGCGAAAGCACGTTTTGGATGTGATTATGATTGCATTAAACCTGATATCAATGAATCAGGTGTTCTCTCTTTAAAACAGGCTAGACACCCACTTATTGATCAAGAAAGAATTGTACCTAATGATATTATTATTGATGGTAAGATGTTGATGATTACTGGTTCTAATACCGGTGGTAAAACTGTTGCTTTAAAGACTGCAGGATTACTTTCATTAATGGCAATTAGTGGTTTAGCCGTACCGGCTATTTCAGCTTCTATTCCATTCTTTGATGCAGTCTATACCGACATTGGTGATGAACAGTCCATTGAGCAGTCTCTTTCAACATATTCATCACATATGAAGAAGCTTATTTATATCTTAGAACACGCAACATGTCGTTCTTTAATTCTTATTGATGAAATTGGTTCTGGTACAGATCCACAAGAAGGGGCATGTCTAGGAGAAGCTATTCTAGATACTTTATTAAGACGTGACTGCCGTATTATTGCATCTACTCACTATGGTGAACTTAAGAGCTATGGGCAATCAAGAGATGATATTACTCTGGCATCTGTTGGATTTGATGTAGAAACAATGCGTCCTACATATAGATTAAAGCTTCATTCTATTGGTTCATCTTATGCCTTTGAGATTGCTGCTTCTTTAGGTCTTGATCACGAGATTATTGATCAAGCTTTACATAATAAAGAAGAACGTATGAGTGAAGCAGAAAAGCTAACCGAGAAGCTTACTAAACAGAGTGCTGAATTAGATGAAAAAGAAGAAAGAATCAATACGTTACTTGCTGATAATGAAAAACTTCATAATCGTTATGAACATCAGCTTTCTATTGCCACAAAACAGAAAGATCGTATTGTAGAAGAGGCACAGCAGGAAGCTAATAAGATGCTTGAAGAGGCTAAGAAAACAATTGATGAATTGACTAAAGATATTATGAATCAAGGTGCTTTAAAGCCTCATCAGGTGACTGCAGCGAAACATGCATTAGATCAGCAGAAATATGAAAAGAAAGAAGTAGTCAAGATACAGGATCATGTCTTTAAAAAGGGTGATCATGTTAAACTTGATAAAATGAATAGAGAAGGAGATGTCCTAGAAGTTAAGAAGCATGAATTGCTTGTTGATTTAGGTGGTCTCCAGGCTCGTGTTAAGGATACTGATGTAACATTCATGCATGGTGCCTCTAAGCCTCAGAAGGTTAAAAAAGCAGGCACAAGACAGCATATGAAGAAGACTGGACATTACGAAGTCAATGTCATTGGTATGCGTTACGAAGAAGCGATGAATATTGTAGAAAAGTTCTTAGATGACGCTTTATTACTAGGTTATCCTTCAGTACGTATTGTTCATGGTATGGGTAAAGGTATTTTACGTAATGGTATAAGAAAGAAGCTAGACCATTTATCATATGTCAAGGAATATCGTGATGGTGGGCCAAATGAGGGTGGTTTAGGTGTAACGGTAGTTAGCTTTGAATAAGAATCTAGACTATATTAAAAAGAAGCTTTCTTTGCTTCCTATGTCTCCTGGCTGTTACTTAATGAAGAATACAGACGGAAAAGTTATTTATGTAGGAAAGGCGCGAAAACTTAAAAATCGCGTCTCTTCTTATTTTACAGGAGCACATAACTATAAAACCACAAAATTAGTCGATCATATATGGGACTTCGACTATATTGTGACAGGCAGTGAAAAGGAAGCATTATTACTAGAAATTAACCTTATTAAAGACTATACACCTGAATACAACATCATGTTCATGGATAATACCTATTATCCTTATATTGAACTCACTGATGAAACCCATCCAAGACTTAAAATAGTAAGAAAAACTAAAAATAAAAAAAATAAGTACTTTGGTCCTTATCCCGATGCCACTGCAGCTAGAAATACTTTTAAATTATTAAATAAGCTTTATCCACTAAGAAAATGTAATCATGTCCCAGATAAACCATGCCTATATTATTCTTTACATCAGTGCCTTGGGCCATGTATTAATGAAGTTGACAAGAGCCAATATGATGAAATTAGAAAAGAACTGATTTCTTTTATACATGGTAATACCAAATCTAAAATAGATGAACTCACTGAAAAGATGATGACAGCTAGTGAAAATCTTCAATTTGAACTTGCGAAAGAATATCGTGATCTCATTCGTTCTATAGAATATGTCACAGCAAAACAGAATGTCCAATTTGGAGACTATAAAGATAGAGATATTTTAGGTTATTTTATTGATAAAGGCTACATTAGTATTCAGCTCTTCTTTATGCGTGAAGGTAAACTTCTCTATCATGATTTTAATTTAGAACCAGTAGGAGAAGATTTTGAAGAAGATTTGATTCGTTTTTTAGTCACTTATTATCAAACACATCCAGAACCTTATGAACTGCTTATTCCTCAGGATGTTGATCTAGAACTATTAACTGAAATATTAT
>NZ_DAWDDM010000048.1:0-9963 GCF_052354645.1 Catenibacterium sp. | reverse complement strand
TGAACACATTTAATCACAATAGTCGATATATTTAGTTACTTATATTTTCCTCCTTCTTATTGTGCATTGGCACCAGCAACGATTTCACTTACTTCACTTGTAATCGCGCTCTGACGTGCCTGGTTGTATTTTAATAACAACTCATCTGTTAATTCATTAGCATTGTCTGTTGCGTTCTTCATAGATGTTCTTCTAGACGCATTTTCTGCAGTCACTGATTCAATCAAGTAACCATAGATAACAGCCTGTAAATACATCGGAATTAAGCTTCCAAGTACTGATTCAGGACTTGGTTCAAACAATGTATCTTTATGGAATTTCTTATCAGAGACAAGATCTTCAGCCTTAAGTGGAAGAAGAGTCACATCTCTAGGTACGAAAGTTAAGTCATTCACATATTCTGTATATACAATATGAATAGACTTAATTTCTTTTTTCTTATAGCCTTCTAGAAGTGACGCAACTAATCTCACAACACTTCTAAAATCAAGGGTCGTATTAAGGTCTACATAAGTACCATCTACTTCACCTTTAAAATGTTTCTTAAACTGATTTAAGCCTTTATTACCAATCGCAATAATCTTCTTGGCATCATTGACTGATGCTTCAACCTGCTTAAAGATATTAGAGTTATATCCACCACATAGTCCTAAAGTAGAAGTGATAACGATATAAACATCTTCACCCTTATCATTTAATACTAAATAAGGAGAATCAATATCATTTCCTGCAGAAGATAAGATCTGTGCACAAGTATCTTTTACCTGTGTATAATAAGGCTTCATGTCATTCAACTGATTTCTAGTCTTAGAAAGCTTAGAGCTAGCAACAAGTTCCATAGCTCTTGTGATTTTCTTAGTAGATTCAATTGATTTGATACGACGCTTGATGGCTTGCATCTGCCCAGCCATAATTAAGCCTCAGCTTTCTGTAAGTTTTCGAACTGAGTTGTATAAGCCTTAACAGCTTCCTTCAACTTAGCAGTTAATTCATCAGATAATACTTTCTTTTCTCTGATTTCATCAAGAAGATCACTATGTGCAACAGCAAACTTCTCTACTAAACCATCCATGTATTCCTGTACCTTTTCCACTTTAACATTCTTAACGAATCCATTTTCAAGTGCAAATAGAGTAATAATCTGATCAATAACATCTCTTGGTGCATACTGTGCCTGTTTTAATACTTCACGTACACGTTCACCATGTTCAATCGCATTCTTAGTTGCTGCATCTAAGTCAGAACCAAACTGTGCGAATGACTGCATTTCTTCATACTGTGCTAATTCATACTTCAAGTTTCTAGAAACCTGCTTCATAGCCTTGATCTGTGCTGTAGAACCTACACGTGATACAGATAAACCTGTATCAATGGCAGGTCTGAAACCAGCATTGAATAATTCCTGCTGTAAGAAGATCTGACCATCAGTAATAGAAATAACGTTAGTAGGGATATATGCTGAGATATCACCTGCCTGTGTTTCAATGATTGGAAGGGCAGTAATAGAACCTCCGCCATTTTCTTCATTTAAACGACAAGATCTTTCTAATAGTCTTGAATGTAAGTAGAATACATCACCTGGATAAGCTTCACGTCCTGGTGGTCTCTTTAATAATAGAGACACTGTACGATAAGCTACGGCATGCTTACTTAAATCATCATAAACGATTAATACATCCTTACCCTGGTCAAGCCATTCTTCAGCAATAGCACAACCTGCATAAGGAGCAATATACTGAACTGGAGCAAGTTCAGAAGCTGATGCAGAAACAACAACAGTATAATCCATTGCGCCTGCCTTCTTTAATTTTTCAACAACCTGTGCAACTGTAGAGTTCTTCTGACCAATTGCTACATAGATACAGTACATATCCTGACCTTTCTGGTTGATGATTGTATCAACAGCAATAGCTGTTTTACCAGTCTGTCTGTCACCGATGATTAACTCACGCTGACCTCTACCAACTGGAATAATTGCATCAATAGTAGTGATACCAGTCTGTACTGGCTGATCTACTGATTTTCTTGTCATAACACCAGGAGCCACTCTTTCGATTGGTCTAGTCTTTGTAGTGATAATTTCACCCTGACCATCAATAGGCTGTCCTAAAGGGTTAACGACACGACCAAGCATTGCATCACCTACAGGTACTTCAATAATCTTACCTGTACGTCTTACTTCGTCGCCTTCTTTAATTTCGTCCGCATTACCTAATAAAGTAACACCAACACTATCTTCATCTAGGTTCATGACCATACCATAAACATCACCTGGGAAAAGGATCAATTCACCTAGCATTGCATTGTCTAAACCATGAACAACACTGACACCGTCACCAACAGTCATAACTGTTCCGACGTCTTTCTGTTCCATGACATCATCATAATGCTTAATCTGCTCTTTGATTAAAGCACTGATTTCATCGGGTCTTAATGCCACTTGCGTCACCTACTTTCTCAACAGCTCAGTCTTGAGCTTGCTGACTTTGTTCTTTAATGAGCCATCATAGACACGGTTCTCAATCTGAACCTTAACACCACCAATAAGTGTCTTGTCTTCAACAGTTCTTAAAGTGATTGTTTTGTTTTCTTTCTGAGAAATCGCTTCTTCAATTGCTTTTACCTGTTCATCGCTTAATGCGAAAGGTGTGAAGATAACGCCTTCCTCGATACCAAGATGCTTATTACTCATCTTAATAAAGCTTTTTGTAATAGGCGCAATATATCTTGTTCTTCTTTTCTTTACAAGCAGTTTAAGAAAATTCAATACATAATGATTTACTGAAGTGCCAAAACCTTTATCAAGTAATGCACACTTTGCTTCATCATCTACAAGCACATGAGAGAAGAATTTTTCAAATTCTGGATTACTTTCTAAAACTGTATCAACTAGTTTCATGTCTGCTAGATAATCTTCTAGCGCATGATCTTCTAACGCTAACTGATATAAGCTTTCAGCATAACGTTCTGCAACATTTGCATCCATTAGTTAACAACCTGTTTTACGAAATCATCTACTAAAGCTTTATTGGCTTCAGTATTCATATTCTGATCCATGACTTTAGTAGCCACTTCAACAGCAACATCCACAATTTCTTTCTTCATTTCATCCTGTGCTGCAAGCTTTTCAGATTCAATTTCATGGCGAGCCTGTTCAATCTTTTCTTGAGCCTGCTTGTTAGCTTCATCCATGATTTTACTCTTAGCCTTTACGGCATCTTCCTTAGCCTGATCTATGATTTCTTTATACTGTTTTGCAGCTTCTTTAGCCTGCTTTTCACTTTCTAGAAGATATTCAGATGCTTTTTCATTCTTAGCCTTCGCATCATTGATATTACCTTCTATAAAATCAGCTCTCTTCTGGAAGAATTCTAATACATAATTCCATAAATATTTCTTAAACAGAAGAAGCATGATTGCAGTGGAACATAACTGAACAATCATAGTGGTAGGGTTTGGAAATAACTTTGCGGCTATATCTGGCATAGTTTTTTCCTCCTTAAACTATTTTTTATTTGAATACGAATAATAAGATGAAAGAAATAAGTAAACCATAGAGGGCTACTGTTTCTGTTAAGGCGATACCTAAGATCATAGTAGTACGGATCTTGCTTTCAGCCTCAGGATTTCTTCCAATTGCAGATACTGCATGAGCGGCAACTAAACCTTCACCAATACCTGTACCTAAACCTGCAAGTACTGCAATACCAGCAGCGATTGCAATTAAACCTCTTGTCATAATCAATTTCCTCCTATTGACATTTTTTTCATTTATTCTTCATCTGGATTTTCATTAGAAATCAGAATTGAAGATAGTGTAACGAATACCAGTGCTTGTACACATCCAGAGAATACATCGAAATAACAATGTAATAGTGGTGCTACCACTGGTCCTAAAAAGTTGAATGGAATCAACTTGTAACTTAAGAATGATGTTGCCTGATATACTAAGGCCATAATAAATGTACCACTCAATAAGTTACAGAAAATACGCATTGATATAGAAATCAATGGTGAAATCAAACCAAATAGGTTTGTTGGGGGAATCAAAGTTCCCTTAATATAACTGCCAACACCCTGATACTTAATCGCATTAATCTGAATTAATACCCATGTAATTAATGTTAAGGATAACGTGATTGAGTAGTTAGTAGTTGGCGCATCAAAACCTGTTAATCCAAATAAGTTAGAAACCAACAGCCATGCAAATAACATAGAGAAATAAGGATAGTAGTTCTTCGCATATTTCTTAGGCATGATTGTGCCCATATAATCGTAAACCATCTTAATGGCGGTTTCAACAAGAAGAACCACACCTTTTGGTCTCTTAGTTGGATCTGCTTCTCTTATTTTTTTACCTGCATAAACAAAGAAAATAGAAAGTATCACAGTCACAATCAATGATGATATCAGTTCTGGCTGAATAGTGATTTTCATTATCTCATACGCCTCCTTTCTCCATATGCATGTATATAAATAGAAATCTTTACTACTAGATAGCCCAGAAATACAGTATACATATTTACTATTTCTGGAAAAAATCCAGCTATTGCAAACCCTAATGCAAATATAAACAATTTAGCCATAAATAATATAACCGCAATTGTCTTACCTGCAGTCTGGATAGAAAGTATTGTATCAGTCATCTTCATATTGATCTGTAAAATTAATAAATCAATAAGATAGCCTAATACAAACCCTAAGCAGTAGCTGATCGAATGAAGAATGATGGAAAGTAGTACCGCAAGAATCAATCCTGCAAGAAATACTTTAACAGAAGTTCTTCTTACTTCATATTCATCAAATCCCATTAATTAGTACCAAACAAGCGGTCTCCCGCATCTCCTAAACCTGGTACAATATATCCCTTGTCATTTAGTTTTTCATCTAATGCAGCTAAAGTAAGCTTAACATCTGGATGATGTTCTTCAATGTATTTCACACCTTCAGGTGCACCTACAAGGCAGACAAGTTCAATATCCTTCGCACCACGATCTTTAATATTCTGGATAGCCATATCAGCTGAACCACCAGTAGCAAGCATAGGATCAAGAACAATAACCTTTGCGCTCTCTAATCCTTTAGGAAATTTAGCATAATATTCATGAGGAATCAATGTTTCTTCATCTCTATACATACCAATATGACCTACTTTCGCAGTTGGTATGATTCTTCTGAAGCCATCTACAAGACCCACACCAGCACGTAAGATAGGTACAAGAATAATATCCTTGTCTAGTTCATAACCAGTTGTCTTACAAAGAGGTGTTTCAATTTCCTTTTCTTTTAAAGGATAATCTTTTGTGACTTCATAAGCCATCAACATTGCGATTTCATCAAGATTCTGCTTAAAAATATAGTTTGATGTCTTTTCTTCTCTCATAATTGAGAGTTTGTGTTTAATTAATGCATGATTGAGTACTTTAACCATTTTATGGCCTCCTAGTATTTAATATCGTCATACATAGTCACTTTATCAGTTAACTTCTTTACTCTTGCAAGACATTCATTCTTTACTTCATCAGTTTCTTCATTCTTTAAACGATAAGCAATAATCTTTCCAACTTCTCTGAAGTCATCTTCCTTGAATCCTTTTGTGGTCATTGCTGGTGTACCAACACGGATTCCAGAAGCCTTGAAAGGTTTTTCTGTATCGAAAGGAATCGCATTCTTATTAGCTGTAATATTGATTTCATCAAGTAATCTCTGAGCTTTCTTACCTGTAATACCACAGCTGCTCTTTACATCAATAAGTAATAGATGATTATCAGTACCACCAGTTACAAGACGGAATCCTTCTTCCTTTAAAGATTCTTCTAAAGCTTTCGCATTCTTAATGATTTGATGACTATATTCCTTGAATTCAGGCTGTAATGCTTCATAGAAGCAAGCTGCTTTAGCTGCAATAATATGCATAAGAGGTCCACCCTGCATACCAGGGAAAACAGCTCTATCAATATCTTTTGCATACTTTTCCTTACACATGATGACACCACCTCTAGGACCTCTTAAAGTCTTATGAGTTGTAGTAGTCACGATATCTGCATAAGGAAATGGAGATGGATGATCTCCTGCAGCAACTAAACCAGCGATATGTGCCATATCTACCATAAAGATAGCTCCAACACTATGTGCTACTTCAGCCATGAATTTGAAATCAATAGTTCTTGCATAAGCACTTGCCCCTGCAACAACTAACTTAGGTTTGATTTCTTCACATAATCTCTTATATTCATCATAATCAATTCTTTCTGTTTCCTTATCAACACCATAAGCATGGAATTCATAAGTCTTACCAGAGTAGTTTAATGGATGTCCATGAGTTAAATGCCCACCATCATTTAAAGACATACCTAGTACTTTATCACCTGGCTGTAATAAAGCAAAATAAACAGCTGTATTCGCTTGTGTACCAGAATGAGGCTGAACATTTGCATACTCACAGCCAAATAACTTCTTAAGTCTTTCCTGTGCCAATGTTTCTACTTCATCCACAAACTGACATCCACCATAATATCTCTTACCTGGATATCCTTCAGCATATTTATTTGTTAGAACTGAGCCCGCAAGCTCCATGATTTCTTTAGATACAAAGTTTTCGGAAGCAATTAATTCAATATTGTTTCTTTGTCTATTCAATTCTCGCTCAACACTCGCAAATACTTCTGTATCTCTCATAATGCTTACTCCTTTTCTAAAGCCATCATTTTTTCAATTCTCTTAACATGTCTTCCACCTTCAAACTCAGTATGTAGCCATGCATTAAGAATCTCAACAGCGAGTCCTTCTCCAATAACTCTCTGTCCCATTGCAATCATGTTAGTATCATTATGAGCTCTTGTCGCTTTTGCACTAAATACATCATGACATAATGCGCAGCGGATACCATCTACCTTATTACATGTAATTGATACACCAATGCCTGTTCCACAAACAACGACACCTTTCTCACATTCTCCTGATGCAACAGCTTTAGCTGCCTTAGATGCATAATCAGGATAATCACAAGAGTCTTCAGTATAAGTACCATAGTCTACAACTTCATAACCCTGTTTCTTCATTTCATCAATAAGAACATTCTTTAAACGTAATCCACCATGATCACAAGCGACTGCAATTTTCATAATATACCTCCTCGATTTCTTCTTTGGTAATTAAACCTTCTCTTAGTATTCTCACATCACCTTGACTTAAATCCACGACTGTAGATGCAGTTGCCGAAGCAGTCTGTCCTCTGACAACCATATCAATCTGTCCATCAAGCTGTGCAAGTACTTCTTTTTCGTTTGTCGTATTCCCTTGGCCAGATAAATTAGCACTTGTTACTGATAAAGGCCCTGTCTGATCAATGAGTGACAAAACGAAAGAACTGTCTGGGATTCTAATACCTATTGTATCTTTTCCACTAACATGTCTCGAATCCACACTGTCCAGTCTTTTTAATACGATTGTCATTCTACCTGGCATAAACTTATCAATCACTCTCTGGGTACCCTCGTCTACTAAGCCATACTTCTTTACATCATCTTTTTTTGACAACATAAGAGTCACTGCTTTATTCGGGTTACGTTTCTTGATTTCCATAATTCTATCAAGACCCTTCAAATCATTGAATAAGCAGGCAACGCCATAAACAGTTTCCGTAGGAAATGCAACAATCTTCCCATCTCTTACTGCACTTACTAATAAATCCATCTGTTCTGGTTCTATAACCTGTGTCATTAAAATCACCTCATATCGGTATTATTCTAACACAAAAACTTTCTTAAAAACATATATTTATCGCTTTCAAACATACCCTTTTCTACTTACACTTTGACCTATCTGTCAATTATTTATTCAAACTTAATCTTTTGTATATGAATTCTTTATAGAATATCTTATATAATGAATAAAAGGAGGCTTTTTGTCGTGAAAAAGAAGAATGTAGTTATTGGTACAATAGGCGCAGCCGCTGCGGCATCTGCCACTTATCTTGCAGCAGGGCGCATTGCGATAGAAAAGGTATGTACAAGACGCAAAAAAGAAAAAGTAGGATTAAAACATCCAATGAGTGAAGATGATAAACAATGGCTAGATCATCAGACATTTATTGATATGGAAATCACTTCTTATGATGGATTAAAGCTAGAAGGGCAGTTCCTTCCTTATCCTGATTCTAATAAATTAGTGATCTGTGTTCATGGATTCCATTCTTACCATTATCGTGAGTTTGCATATTATATTCGTTTCTATCATGAACTTGGTTATAATATCCTTCTTCCAGATAATAGGGCACATGGACAGTCAGAAGGACATTATATTGGTTTTGGATGGTTGGATCGTTTAGATATATTAGAATGGATTAAAAAAATGGAAGAGTACTTCCATAATGAACCTATGAGTATTGTCTTACATGGTATATCCATGGGTGGAGCAACAGTACTCATGGTAAGTGGTGAAGAATTATCTGATAATGTGAAAGCTATTGTCGCTGATTGCAGCTATACAAGTGCTTATGATGAATTCAAATACTACTTAAAGAATAAAGGATGTCCACCATTCTTATTACTTCCTAGTGCTACATTATTATCTAAAAAGACAGTAGGGTATAACTTCAAACAGGCCAGTGCAGTCAATCAAGTCAAGAAGTCTAAAACACCTACATTATTTATACATGGTAACCAGGATCACTTTGTGCCTACTTACATGGCATTAGAACTCTATAATGCTTGTCAGGCAGAAAAGAAATTACTTATTGTGAATGATGCCGCACATGGTGAATCTTATCATAAAGAGAAGAAACTTGTTCAAAGCAATATTACTCATTTCTTAGAGAAATATGTAGGCTGATTATTATGGCGTAGCTGACCAATAATTTCGATTTAGCCTGATCATTAATTCCGATACACTTGACCAATCATTCCGATTAGGTTGACCAATTATATTATACACACTCCTTTTCTAGTAAAATTAAGGTGTAGATAAGCATCGAATCTACACAATATTTTACAGGAAAGGAGTTTTTATTTTGAAACCATACGAGGAAAAATACAAAGAGATTTTAAGATATTTATCACTAGGTATGTCTAGAAACGAAATTTCAAAGCTATTAAAGACTTCAAGAAACACGATCAGAAAAGTAGAAAATGCTGCTAAGTCTTTAAGATTATCCTGGAATGATGTCAGCACTATGACTAGTGAAGAATTCGCTGACAAGCTGTTTCCAAAGCCAGAAGATGATAGTGATAATTTACAGCCGAAGCCTGATTGTGAAATGATGTATCTTGAACTACAAAAACCTGGTGTAACCAAGATGCTTTTATGGCAGGAGTACTACAATGAGGTAAGAGCTGCAGGTAAGATTCCATTGCAGTATTCTCAGTTCTGTAATTATTTCAATCAGTATATCGAAAGAAACAAAGCTACGATGCACTTTGATCATAAGATAGCTGAAAGAATTGAAGTGGACTGGTTATGAGAATCTTTGCATAACCAGTCCACCATTAATTTATCCCCTGGCTTATGTGTGATATGCATTGGAAGATTATTTTTCTTTACATAATCACGATACTTTTCGCAAAAGTAACTGTACTGATAGAATGGGAAGTTATTGTTTCTGCAATCTTCTGCATATTCTTCCCATAATAATCTAATGTTTGTCCCTGGTCTTAACAGTTCTTTATGAATATACTGATAATCAGGTTGCTTAATAATCAGATTGAGTTTAGTCTCCTTTCCAAATAATAGTTTCTGTACTTCCATTTCATTTTGATTCTGGATCATTGACCAACAAATATTGTTTTCATCGGCCACTTTAGACACTTTTCTTACTGTATCTCTTGATACCTTAAGTGCTTCAGCTATCTTTCGCTGACTGAAATTTTGAGACCTCATTTCCAAAATCTTCTTAACATCTCGCATAAAAAACACCTCCTAGTTGCAAGATTTGATAAGTATTTATTACTTATCAAATCCATTTTA
>NZ_DAWDDM010000047.1:0-10192 GCF_052354645.1 Catenibacterium sp. | reverse complement strand
CTATTGACTAGCAGTAGGATAAAATGTTAGATTATTAATCAGTTTATATATAAAGGAAGAGAAAAAATGATGAATACTTTCATGGAAATTGGTATATTAATTGTTGGTTTTATATTATTGATTAAGGGTGCAGATTTCTTTGTGGATGGAAGTTCTTCTGTCGCAAAAAGATTAAAAGTTCCTTCGATGATCATTGGACTTACAATTGTCGCAATGGGTACAAGTTTACCTGAATGTGCAGTCAGTGTCACTGCCTCAATGAGCAACAACAACGCTCTTGCAGTCAGTAATGTCGTAGGATCTAACTTATTTAACTTAATGGTTGTATGTGGTGTATGTACATTATTTGTACCTCTTGCAGTTTCTACAGATACATTAAAGAAAGAATTTCCATTCTCTATTATCTGTGCTGCTTTATTACTTGTATTTGGTTTAGATGGTATGCTAGGTAGAGTAGATAGTGCAATTTTTATTGTATTATTTGCAGCATATTTAGGATGGATGATCTATTCAGCATTACAGGCAAGAAACAAAGCATTAAGCGAAGACAATGATGAAGAAATCAAGCTATTACCAGTATGGCAGTGTATTGTATATATTGTTGGTGGTGCTGCTGCTATTAAATTTGGTGGTGATTTCGTCGTAGAAGGAGCTACAGCTATTGCGACTATGCTAGGACTCAGTCAGAACCTTATTGGTTTGACTATTGTCGCTTTAGGAACAAGTCTTCCAGAACTTGTGACTTCTATTGTAGCTGCAAGAAAGAATGAAATTGATATGGCTTTAGGTAACGTTATTGGATCTAATATCTTCAATATCTTACTTGTATTAGGTATTGCCGGGGTAATTAGTCCTGTTGCGATTATTGCTGAAAACTTGATTGATACATTTATTCTCATTGCAGTAAGTACTCTAGTATGGATATTTGCATGGAAGAAGAAAGAACTTGTTAAGTGGCAGGGTATTGTGATGCTTGCTATTTATACAGCATATCTTGTTTACATTTGTATGCGTTAAGAAGGCAATGCCTTCTTTTTTTTATGGTTGCTTGATAGTTGATAGCGCAACTTGCAATATTAAGCTATATTTGAAGTGAGGAGGGAATTCAAAATGACAAATACAATGATGTTATTATTAGTGCTTATACCTGCATTTATTATCTGGAGCGTAATCATCTATGTTGTTTACTTACTCATTATCGCATTAAGAAAATATATTAAGTCAGAGCCAGTACGTAAAGAAAAGGAAGAGTATGCTAAAACACTAGGGGGTGTAATTAAAAAACACCGTATGAAATGTCAGATGACTCAAGAATTTGTGGCAGAAACACTTGGTGTATCTAGACAGGCAGTCTCTAAATGAGAAAATGGTTCATCTGATCCAAGTACAACTAATCTTATAGCGCTTGCAAATCTATTTGATATCACCCCAGAGGAAATGTTGAAAGAAATACGATAATCTTTACAAAAAGACCTACCATTTTAAGTGATTATTTATTATAATTGTGAAGTATTTTTTTAAAATACTGATTTTAAAATTTAAGGGGAGTTTGTAGTATGATTCAATTTTTTAAAAACAACATCGAACCTAGAAAGAAATTAAGAACAGCTGAAATTATTGTTCTCATTGCATTAGTATTAGGTTCAATTATTTCTCTTTGTGTAGGTCTTAAAGAAGTACATTCTAATCCTGGTAAAGTGGATTATGTACAAAGCGTTGTAATGAAAAGAAATACACAGGATGAAGACTATGATTCAGACAACACAGTATGTGATGTTACATATAGTAAAGGTGACAAACAGCTTGTTGTTTCTTATTCTTATGAAGAATATACACAGTTAAAGAATAAGACTATTACTGCTTATGAATTCAAGACAAGTAATGGAACTGACTTATACTTTGATCACAAAGATGTGAGTCAGAAAGAAGTTAAACATTCTTATAAGCAGGTCATGGCAAATAAGACTATGTACATCTTTAACCTTGCATCTTCTTTATTTATTTTAAGCTTGTCATTGGCTTTAATGTTGTTATTCTCTAAACAGTTTACAACATATGAAAAGAGCTGGTTCATGACTATCATGGTACTTGCTACTATTTTCGCTGTTGCTTTCCCAGAAGAAAGTGCAAATGGTGTTAATGGTATTGTTATCATGTTATTGTATCTTTTAGATACATTCTTAAATATCTTATGTGAATTACTCATTTCTAAACAGTCTCGTTATAACTTCTTAGTATCTGTTGCTGTAGAAATTGCGGAAATCGCAATGTGTATTGTATTAATGTATCGTTTTGCAACAATGGTAACTACATTATTCTTCTGGCTTCCAATTGATATCATCAGTTATATCAACTGGTCTAAGCATAAAGATGAAGAAGAAGATGAATTAACAATGGTAAGAAAACTAAAAGGTTACCAGGAAGTACTTGTTATTGTAGGTATCTTTGTATGGACTATCGTTGTTGGTTATTTCATCAGTGGTTTAGATATTGCAACTGATTTCTATACAAATAAGACATTAGAAACATGGATCATTTATATTGATGCCTGTGCCTCTGCCGTAGGTATTGCGAATGGTTTATTTATCTTCTTCAGATTAAGAGAACAGTGGATTGCATGGTATATCTGTGCTGCTTTAGAAGCTATTATTAACATCTTATCTGGACAATATGTATTATTAATTCTTAAACTTGGTTACTTCACTAATACAACTTATGGTTATATTAAATGGACTAAATATATTAGAGAACACCAGAAAACAAACGAAAAACTATCTTTATTCTAATTAAATTTCTCTATAACTTGAGAGTAGCTTATAAAACTGCTACAATAAGAACGTAAAAACATAAAGAAACAGGAGTGATTATTATGGCAATTGCTGCAGGAGATTTTAGAACTGGACTTACATTAATCGTTGATGGCGATCCTTGGGTTGTTTTAGACTTCCAACATGTAAAACCTGGTAAAGGTGCTGCTATCTTAAAGACTAAGATGAAGAACTTAAAGACTGGTTCTACACAGGACAGAAACTTCAACGCTTCAACAAAATTCGAAGCTGCTAACATTGAAAAGAAAACAGCACAGTACTCATATGAAGCTGATTCTACTTACTATTTCATGGATATGGAAACATATGATACTTATGAATTATCAGAAGAACAGATCGGATTCAATAAATATTTCATCGTAGAAGGAAGAGAAGCATCTCTTATGTTCTTTGAAGGTGATTTATTATCAGTATCTATCCCAGAAAAAGTTGAATTAACTGTTGTTAAGACAGACCCAGCTATTAAAGGTGCACCATCTAACCAGACTAAGGATGCTGTCACTAATACTGGTCTAACATTAAGAGTACCTCAGTTTATTGAAGAAGGCGAAGAAATCGTTGTCTTCTCATCTGATGGAAAATACGCAGGAAGAGCTTAATATAAGCTCTTTTTTCACATATGAATAAAGTTGTACTTGTAACTGGTGGTGCTCAGGGGATAGGGAAAGCCATCGTATTAGAACTTGCGAAAAACCATTATGATGTAGTGATCAACTACCTTACTTCTAATAAAGCAGCGGCTTTATTAGAAGAAGAGATTAAAAAGAATTATGATGTACGTGTAATGACTGTTCAAGCGGATGTATCAAAGGAAGAAGAAGTGGATGCCATGATTTCTTTAATAGAGAAAAAATGGGGTGGTGTTGATATTCTTATTAATAATGCTGCTGTTGATTTATCCAATCTCTTTCATCTTAAGACAGCAGATGAGTTTAGAAAGACATTGGATGTGAATGTCGTAGGGGCATTTAATTGTAGTAAGCGTGTCTATAGATATATGCTTGATCAGGAATATGGACGTATTATTAATATTTCTTCTACCAATGGTATAAATACTTATTATCCAATGTGTATTGATTATGATGCCTCTAAAGCGGCACTAATCTCATTAACACATAATCTTGCCTTTGAATATGGGCCATATATTAATGTGAATGCAATCGCACCAGGATTCATTGGAACAGATAATGAACTAGATGGATATGATGAAGAATTCTTAAAAGAGGAACAGGAAAAGATTATGGTGAACCGTTATGGTAAACCAGAAGAAGTGGCTTATCTTGTGAAGTTTCTTATTAGTGATGAAGCGAATTTCATCAACAATACAATTATAAGAATAGATGGCGGTCAGAAAGGCAGCTGTTAAAAAAAGGTCCTGAAATCAATCAGGACCTTTCGTGTTATTTCTTTAAAACATTTGTAAGGGCGAATAGAATAGAGAGTTTACTATATTCTAATGTCAAACCACCCTGGATATAAAGTGTATAAGGTACAACAACAGGTGCATCTGCACTTAATTCAATTGTACTACCAGAAGTAAATGTACCAGCAGCCATTACTTCATCGTGAGGATAACCAGGCATTGGTGCAGGCATAGTGGCTACAAATGAATCAATTGGAGAACTATTCTGAATAGCCTGTGTAAATTTTACTAGGTTTTCTTCTGTACCAAGTTCTAATGTCTGAATAATATCAGTTCTTTCTTCATTATATCTTGGAGAGACATTATTAAAGCCTAACTTTTCTAACATATAAGCACTAAATACAGCACTCTTTAAAGCATTCTTTACTGCATTAGGAGCCATAAATACACCCTTGAAGAATGTATTATTCATATTGAAGTTAGCTCCTAGATCTTTACCAATACCAGGTGCAGTTAATCTTTCAGCACACATAAAGATTAAATCTTTTCTACCTGCAATATAACCACCAGTAGGTGCAATACCTCCACCTAGGTTCTTCATTAAAGACCCTACAACGATATCAGCACCAATATGTCCTGGTTCCTTCTTTTCTACAAGTTCACCATAGCAGTTATCTACCATGATAATAACATCTTTATTTACTTCTCTGATCTTAGTAATAATACGTTCAAGCTTAGAAAGTGTTAAAGATAAACGTGAAGAATAACCCTTAGATCTCTGGATTTCTACAAGTTTAACATCATTCTTCTTTAAACGTTCTACGATTTTATCATCATCAAAATCATTATCAACTAAATCAATCTGTTCATAAGATACACCATGAGCCTTTAATGACTGACTAGATTCTCCTGAAATACCAATCATTTCCTGTAAAGAATCATAAGGTGCTCCAGATAATGAAATCATTGTATCACCATGCTGAAGTAAAGCAGATAAAGTTAAATAAAGCGCATTTGTACCACTCATGATCTGTGGTCTAACTAATGCATCTTCGCATCCAAGAATAGTTGCGAAAATAGCTTCTAGCTTGTCTCTTCCAGAGTCATAGCTGCCATATCCATTCATGTCCGCAAAATCAGAATAGCTGACATTATTTTCAATAAATGCTGAAAGAATTCTGTTTGAGTTATAGAAACAAACATCATCAATCTTTTCATAAATGTCTTTTAATACAACATCAGATTCATTCGCAATTTTTAATAAGTTTTCATCTATTTGTTCTAATATCATAATCTTTCTCCTTTGAATACCTGTGCTATTATACACCAAATACACCATTATTTTGAATGATTTTAATGAAAATCATGTATAATAAGAAAAAGGGTGAAGCATATGTTAGACAGAAAAATAGAATATTTTATAGAAGTAGTAGAGAAGGGCTCTTTCTCATCGGCAGCTAGATCATTTCTTTTATCACAATCCGCTATTTCTCAACAGATCACATTATTAGAGAACGAACTGAATATACAATTATTTGATCGAACAGGTTATAAGCCTAAATTGACACCTGCTGGGAAGATATTTTATGAAGCATGCATTAACCTCAAAGAAGAATCAGAAGAGTTATTAAGAACAATCCATGAAGAACATCAAAAGATTACAATAGGACTTACACAATTACAGCAAAATAATTCAATTATTCATATCATCAACAAATTTAAATATAATCATCCAAATGTAGAATTTGATCTTGTAGAAGGTACGTTTGAAGAAACATATACCAACTTATCGATTGAAAAAAAAGATGTTGCTTTTGGATTAGAAAGTGACTTTAAACACGATCCTTATATTCACTATACTTCATTATTTCAATATCAGATGGGGGTTATATGTTCTTTGAACCATCCTTTTTCTCATAATAAGGATATCACAATAGATGAGTTAAAGAATGAATCCTTCATAGTTATGTCTAAGAAGTTAGGAAGAATATTCTATAAGGATTTCTTAAATGCATGTAAACAGGATGGCTATAAACCTCATATCGTAAAAGAGGTTGATTCCTTTGAAGACTTTATTGTTCAAGTGTCTTTAGGTAAAGGAATAGGAATCTGTTCTATGGATGTTAATAATAATGCACTAGTTAAGGCTATACCTATTTCTAAAACACATCATCACAATGACTGTGTCATTGCTTATAAAGACAATGTTTCATCTATATGTCAGCAGTTCATTGATGAAGCAATTCATTACTTTAAAACTCTATAAGTTTAACTTATAGAGCTCTCTTATTTTTTCATCACTATGATTTTTCAATGATCCTTGTTAATATAATAACAAGAAAAGAGGGTGAACAAAGATGAAAAAAATATTATTAAATGGTGTTGATGGTAATTTCGGCAGCAAGGCTGCAAAGGTTCTTTTAGAAAAGTGGCCACATGAAGATTTAATTTTTGCGGCTCCTAGTGAAAAAGGATTAGAAAAGTATGCTGACATTGATGTAGAAAAGAGAGTGGCAGATTTCAACAATCCTGAAGGATTGGTACAGGCTTTTACTGGTGTAGATACTATGGTTCTTATTTCTATGCCTTTTGTAGGACCAAAAAGAAGAATGGCACAGCAGACTGCATTAGATGCAGCTGTGAAAGCAGGGGTAAATAAAGTTGTTTATACTTCAATTGTAGGTGCAGGTGAAAAGGATATTGATACATATGAAGTGAATGACCATGTGTGGTTTGAAGCCTATGTAAAAGAGCAGCCTATTCATTATCTATTCTTAAGAGATTCACAGTATGCAGAAGCAATGGTTTCTAGCTATGTGAACGCTTATGAGAATACAGATAATGAACTTGCAATTAATATGGGTAATGGAAAGATGGCTTTTGTTTCTAGAGATGATTGTGCTCTTGCATGCGCATATGCCGCTATGAGTGATTTAGAAGATCAGGTGATTGACATCAATGGACCAGAACTGCTTACTGTTGGTCAGTATGTCCAGATTGCGAATGAAGTCACTGGTCATAACGTAAAGTATGTCGAAATCACTGATGAACAAATGTATGCATTCTTTGATTCTATTGGTGTTCCAAGAACTACAGAAGATATGTGGGCACAGACAGCGAGTAACTTCCCATTCTGTTCAGATGGTATGGTGACATTTGGACGCGCCATTCGTTTAGGTCAGATGTCTACATTCACAAATGATTTTGAAAAATTAACAGGACAGAAACCTATGACGGTTAGAGAAATGTTTGAAGATATGGAAAATCATTTGATTGGTTCAAGAACATCTACTGAAGATTAACTGTAAGCATTCCTTACAGTTTTTTTATTTTGTCAGATGTTTGTTTTGTTCTGTTTACTCTGTTCAAAAAATTTATTAGAATATCAATGAAAGGGGTTTACATATGTATAAGGTTATAGAAGTAAAACAGAGTATATTTGAAGATAATAATAAGGATGCCGATTTATTAAGAAAGGAATGCAAAGAGAAGGGTGTTTTCTTACTTAATATCATGTCTAGTCCAGGTTCAGGAAAGACAACCACATTATCACGTACTATTGAAACAATCAAAGATGAAGTGAATATTGGTGTTATGGAGGCTGATATTGATAGTGATGTGGATGCGCACACTATTAGCCAGTATGGTGTACGTACAATACAATTACACACAGGAGGCATGTGTCATTTGGATGCGGATATGACAAGACAGGGATTACATGAATTAGGAATGGAAAATCTAGATCTTGCAGTATTAGAAAATGTAGGAAATTTGGTATGTCCTGCAGAATTTGATACAGGTTCCTCTTTAAATATTGCGATATTGAGTGTGCCAGAAGGGGATGATAAGCCTTTAAAGTATCCATTAATGTTTGAAGTATGTGATGTAGTACTTATTAATAAGGTGGATGTTCTTCCTTACTTTGATTTCGATATAGAAAAGTGTAAAGAGAATATTCATTATCGTAATAAGAATGCAAAGGTGTTTGAAATATGTGCAAAAAGTGGGGAAGGTATCAAGTCATGGTGTGATTATCTTTTAACACGTATAAGAGAATGGAAGGAATAAAATAATGGCCTATAGAGATAATATTGATAGACTTGCAAGACGTATTACAGATCGAATACCAGTGAAGTTCAAGAAACTTAAAGAGGATGATCCTGAATACAAATGTTTAAGTGAAATCTTGAATGATGAACAATGTAATTTATGTTTATTTTTTGAAGTACGCAAACCTATGTCTTTTGAAGAAATCCTTAAAAGAACAGGTTGGGAAGAAGAACGTGTTGAACGTGTATTAAAAGAAGTATGTGATATAGGGATGATTGAATATAACTGGGAAAATGAAGATCATCATAAACAATATGTGATGCCTCAGTTTGTCCCTGGTTCTGCAGAATTCATGGTGATGAATAATGATTTAGTCAAAGAACATCCAGTTGTGACTGATTTCTTCGAACAGATGACAAGATTACCACTAGAAAAGGTGACTTCAATGGTGCCTCCAGGAGGGGCTGGTATTGGGATGCATGTTATTCCAGTAGAAAAATCTATTGAAGCCAATCAGGAAGCAGTGTCTGTAGAAAAGATTTCTCATTGGTTGAATAAGTATGATAAGTATGCTTTATCTCCATGTTCATGTCGTAGGCAACAAAGAGTTCGAGGAGAAGGGACAGGTGATATTGAAGCCGATGTATGTATTGCGGTTGGTGATATGGCTGATTATGTTGTAGAGACAAATAAAGGTGGTCATTACTGTACTTATGAAGATGTTATTGAAACATTAGAAAGATGTGAAAGAAAAGGCTATGTGCATCAGATTACAAATATTGATGGTGAAGATAAGATCTTTGCGATTTGTAACTGTGCAGCAGGTGTATGTAATGCCTTAAGAACAAGTCAGCTCTTTAATACACCAAATATGTCTGCAAGTGCTTATCGTGCACATGTGGATGTCAGCAAGTGTGTAGCCTGTGGTAAGTGTGTAGAAGTATGTCCAGTAGGAGCTGCAAAGCTTGGTCAGAAGCTTTGTACAAAACAGGGACCTATTGAATATCCTCAGGTGGAATTACCAGATATGATTAAATGGGGACCAGATCATTGGAATCCTGATTTTAGAGATACAGCCAAAGTCAATTGTCATGAAACAGGAACTGCTCCTTGTAAAACAGTTTGTCCTGCTCATCTTCCTGTACAGGGCTATATCAAGATGGCCAGTGTTGGACGTTACATGGATGCTTTAAAGCTTATTAAAGACTTTAATCCATTCCCTGCCGTATGCGGTTCTATCTGTAATAGAAGATGTGAACAGGAATGTACACGTGGATTATTAGATGCCCCTCTCGCAATTGATGAAATCAAGAAGTTCATTGCGGAAAGAGAACTCAATGAGGAAGAACGCTATATCCCATTATGTGAAAATGAAGAGGGTGGATTCTATTCTAATAAGATGGCCATTATTGGTGCAGGTCCTGCTGGTATGAGCGCTGCTTATTATTTAAGAATCAAAGGTTATCCTGTCACTGTCTTTGAAAAAGAAGAAAAGCCAGGTGGTATGCTTCGTTATGGTATTCCATCATTTAGATTAGAAAAAGATGTCATTGATGCAGAAATAGAAGTACTTAAGGCAATGGGCATTGAATTTAGATGTGGTGTAGAAATTGGTAAAGATATCACTATTGATGGATTACGTGAAGATGGTTATGAAGCCATTTATCTTGCGATTGGTGCACAAGGTGGTAAGAGATTAAATATCCCTGGAATGAATGAAGAGTATGTTATGACGGGTGTTGATTTCTTAAGAGAAGTCAATAAAGAAGAAAGTAAAGATATGCTTAGTGGTCATGTGGTTGTCATTGGTGGTGGTAACGTGGCTATGGATGTGGCAAGAAGTGCTTTAAGAAGTGGTGCAGCGTCTGTTGACTTATTCTGTTTAGAATCATAAAAAGATATGCCTGCAAGCCCAGATGAAGTAGAAGAAGCCATTCATGAAGGTATTACT
>NZ_DAWDDM010000046.1:0-10325 GCF_052354645.1 Catenibacterium sp. | reverse complement strand
AATAAATATAGTTGCTGTAAGGTTAGTTAAAAAGGCTGTAGCTAGTTTATTTAAAATGTCCATGATAGACATACCACTGATTAAACCTGTTACTAAACCAGCAACAACAACTGTTGCAAGAGTATCGAATTTCATTACAAACCCAATAACGACAATTACGATACCGATAAGTTTAATAGCATCATTCATATGTTTTTCCTCTTCCTTCGTAAAATTATAAAATAATTATACCAATAAATGTCGCTATATGCAAATTGATAGAGACAATATTTCATTAAAATACAAATTGAGCACCCTTACATTTTACGATATTTGAACAAATAAAAAGAGGAGTACTATAATACTCCCCATTCAATCGGCTGAATTGCCTTGGCATGTCCATCTTTCATGATGACCTTATCATCTACAATAATAGTTGGATTATGTGTCACTAAATCAAAATGTCCACGTGCATTATGACTGCCTCCTAAGGCAAGATTTCTGCCAAAACCAATATGGAATGTTCCAAAAGCAGACTCATCTTCAATATAGCTGGCTCCACGACACTTAGATATTGTATTTAAACCTATTCCAAATTCTGCGGCACAATACATTTCTAAATCATCAAATGATTCTAAGTATTCTTTCAGTTTACGTCCATCTTCTGTATCTTCGATATTAGTGATATAACCATTCTCTATTTTTATTTCTACAGGTTTATCCACTATTCCTATATATCCCATTGATCCATCTAATATAAGTGTACCATTTGTATGATATTCTACTGGTGGTATATAGATTTCAAAGCTGGATGATGAACATTTTCCTACTTCCCATAGAGAACCATGGAAGATACCTGGAAAACGATCTGTGATATCAAAGGTGAGGTCTGTACCACGTTTAGTCGTAACATGCATTGTTTTTGCATCACGTAATTCCCAGAACATTGGCATACCTAACATTGTGGCTTCATCAGGATCCATTTTTAAGAATTCCTGTTCAAATAATGATTCACCATTATTTGTAGACATTGGCATGGATAAGAACTGTGCGCCACGTGAAAGTGCATAGTTCACAGCATCTGTTGTAATAAATGAATAATTGGTTGCACCTACTATCGCATCTGCTTTAGCCATTTCCCATTTTAAATCATCTATACTTTTACCATTTTGTATTTCATGTGATTTTAATTGGACAACCTTACATCTAGCACCAATATGATCACATGCTTTTGAGAAGGCATCTGCTTCTTTAAGTTTTGTTTCATCTGTCACAAAATATACTAAATTATCTTTTGTAAGATGGAGCCAGTCTTCTACAACTATTCTTGCTCCTTCATTTATATTCATGTAAAATCAACCTCCAATGCTCATTATATATAAAATCAACATTTCTTGCGATACATATGATTGAAAACTACTCAACAACATATATTGCAGTTTAAACAGATACTACTCCTTCTACTCTTGTACGTATCTCAAAGAACCTATACAGATGGACACCTATTACCAAAAGTACAACATAATAATATGTGTACCAATGATTTATCTCATCTTGTGAATGCATCACTCTATGTATCTACAAGAGAAAAATCTTATAAGAAAAACTGGCGTAATTAACAGAATCACGCCAGTTCAGTAATTCAATTCTTAAGAATGCAGAATAGAGTCTCCATTTGTTTCAATGATTTCTTTATATTCTTCATAAGAATCTTTTAGTTTTCTTTCAAGTGTTCCATGTCCATCATTAAAACGATCTACATAGACAAAACCATAACGCTTCTTCATTTCTCCAGTACCTGCAGAAACAACATCAATAGGTCCCCAATATAAGTAACCCATGCATTCAACACCATCTAAAATAGCTTCATGAACATATTTTAAATGTTCCTTGATGTAATACATTCTATATTCATCATGAATATGTCCTGTTTCATCTAGATTTTCATCTAAACCAATACCATTTTCTACAATAAAGAGTGGTAAATGATAACGATCATATAAGATATTCATAACATAACGGATACCTTTTGGATCAACTGGCCAACACCAAGGTTCTGGTGAACATTCCTTTACAAATGGATTAGCACGTCCTTTTAATCCGCCTGTATTACCATCCATACCAACAGACTGATCATATGTAGTTGATCGATAATAACTAAATGAGAAGAATGCGACTGTATTTTCTTTTATTAACTGTAATTCATCTTCTCTTACTTCAGGTGCACAGTCATGTTCTCTCCATATACGTTTTACATAACCAGGAATTTCTCCTAAACAGAAGACATCACCAAAATAGAAATTATTTAATCTTACTGTATTGTATGCCCCAAAGACATTATCAGGATTGCAATCATATGGATATGTTGCAACAGATGAACATGTTAACATACATCCTACTTGTGCATCCTTATCAATCTCACGGCATAATTTAACTGTCCAGGCATTGGCTACACAGATATTATAGTAAGCAAGCCACTTATCTTTTTCAGTTGTTGAACCAATAGGATCACTTGGATCTTTTGGATTATCAATAGTGAGTACTCCACCAGCAACTAGTGGGTTAATCATCATATTATTGACTTCATTAAAAGTAAGCCAGTATTTTACTTTACCCTTATATCTCTTAAATACTGTAGTGACATAACGTTTCCAGAAATCTATGAGTTTACGATTACTCCATCCTCCATATTCAGTAATAAGATGTAGAGGTGTTTCATAATGACTTAATGTGATCACTGGTTCCATACCCAATTCCAACATTGTTTCAATCATATCATCATAGAAAGCTAAACCTTTTTCATTAGGTGTTTCTTCATCCCCGTTAGGGAAGATTCTACCCCAGGCAATAGATGTTCTAAAGCAGTTAAAGCCCATACCAGACATCAACTTTAAATCTTCTTTATATCTATGATAGAAGTCAATGGCTTCATGACTTAAGTATGCTTTATTAGGATCTAAGCACATTTCATATTTCTTTGTTTCTTCATTCCATTTAATACCAGGATCCTTAGAACCAATACCCACCATTACATCAGTGACATTAGGTTCTTTACCATCTTCTAGCCAGGCACCTTCACATTGATTGGCAGCAACAGCGCCACCCCATAAAAAATTCTTTGGAAAACTCATATTCTTTTCCCTCCTATAATTCTATTCTAATCTAAAATAAGAAAAAATATGTTGTTCTTCCTATTTATGAAAAATGTTTCTAAATATGAAAATACCTTAAAAGGCTATATGCATCATGCATATAGCCTTAACTATTATTTAATAATCTTGAAATAGTGACCTGGTTCAATCATGTCTAAGAACATCATTTCTTCTTCTTTTACATGACCACAAAGGTTTCTTTCACCATCATTTGGAATATCTCTTAATGCGATTTCTAATTCACCACGATAATGAGCTAAATTATCATTAACGATTAATACATCACCACGATGGAACATCTTCTGTTCTGTTTCACGATGTGGGATGCTTTCATCCTTATACTTTACTCTGCTTCCAGATGAACGTAAGAAGAATGAAGAATGATCATAACGGTCCCAATGTGGATAGTAATCATAAATGATTTCCTTTTCTACATCTGATAAACCTTCTACTTCATCAATCTTGAAGCAGATGTTCTGGTAATCAACTTCTGATAAAGCTTTTAATTCTTCTTCTGAAGCATAAGCATTACCAATGATAATATCATCAACATCTCCAGTTGCAAGCATTAAACGAGCCTGTAAATCAATTGGAAGACCTCTTAAGATTTCTACTGTTGGTAATCCACAGAATACATTCCAAGGACCATGTGTATGTGGCTGGTTACTTGATACGAATGCTGCTGTATGAAGATTTAATGATTTCCAATAAGCATTGAAGTTAACGAAATAGTTCCAGTCTAAACCAGAATATCTTTCTGGGAAGAAGTTATGACAGATAATAACCTGATCCTTGTTTCCACCCTGTTCTAATAATAATTCAACACCCTGGTCCATAGAACCGTTGAATTCAATCTGAATATTATAAGGGTTTCTAGTAACCTGGATATCTCCTGTAGTACCAAATGAACCATCTAAACGGATGATATCTACACCCATATCATGGAATGGTTTTAAATCACTATAAGTAGCTCCTAAATGTTTAAATACTTCTGGGTTAGTATCTACTGCAACAACATAACCTAAAGAATGTGCCTTATCCATGAATTCTCCAAAGTCCTTCATGATCTTTTCTTTTGGATCATTCACTGATAATAAACAAGTAAAGATTCTTGAGAAGCCATACTTAGCAGCAAGTTCTAAGTAATCATAAACTTCTTTCTGAGTTGATTTTTCAGGATAAACTGAAATTCCTAAGCGATGCATAATAAATCCTCCTATTTTTATTTTCCGATAACATTATATCATTTATACCAATAAAAACAATATGTATTTTATGTATTATGAATACGTTCTCTCTATATTATACAATAGTTGATTTAGTTTGCGTTAGATTTCATTATTTTGCACATGCTTTCTATTTGATATATAATGAGCATAATAAGGAGGCTTCTATGACACTCAATAATATATTAGCGTTCTGTGTGACATTCATTATATCAGTCATCCTAACCCCTTTTATCGGTAAAATCACAAAAGAAATGGGTATAATAGCTCATACTAATAATAGAACTGTACATCATGGTATTATTCCTCGTACAGGTGGATATGCCATCTATGTGGCATTCCTTATAGGGGCAATGGTATTCCTTAAAACAGATAATCAGATCAACTCTATATTAATAGGTGGTTTGATTGTTTTCTTGTTTGGCTTATATGATGATATTCATGACCTTCCTCCAAAGATGAAGGTTCTTGGACAGGTCGCTGCAGCACTTATAGTCATATTTTATGGTGGTATATCTTTAAAAGGATTTACTATTCCTTATATTCCTACTATTCTTTCTTATTCTATTGCCTTAATAGTCACTCTAGGATGGATTGTAGGTATTACCAATGCAGTAAACCTTATTGATGGATTAGATGGCTTATGTGGTGGTATATCCATGATTGTGTTGATTACTACAGGACTCATCTCTATCCATTATGGACGTACAGATATCACTTCATTAACACTCTTACTTGCAGGATCCATTGGAGGATTTTTAGTATTTAATTTCCATCCCGCAAAAATATTCATGGGTGACTGTGGGGCTTTATTTATTGGCTTCATGTTATCTGTGATTTCTTTATTAGGATTTGGATTTAAGACCTCTACATTCTTTACTTTAGGGGCACCTATTGTCGTACTCGCAGTACCTATTATGGATACACTCATTGCGATTATTAGACGTAAGGTTCATCATCAACGCTTTGATGAAGCAGATAAAGGACATTTACATCATAAATTGATGTTCTCACTAGAATTAGGTCAGACTAAGAGTGTTCTTATTCTATATATTGCGACCGCATTGTTTTCTATCTGTTCATTTATCCATATATATAGTGTGACTGCATCTGTTTTATTATTCGCATTATTACTCCTTGTATTTGAGATATTCGTGGAATATACCAATATGATTTCACGTAAATATAAACCAATTCTTACAATTCTCAATATATTCTTAAAAAGAGATGATTTACCAAAGATCAAGGAATCTAAGACATATTTAATGATAGCAAAAAGACATCATGTGAAATATATTCTTATTGGGTTCTTATGTGCTGTGATTGCAGTAAGTGGTGGATTTGTTTATTACACACACAATGATAAAAAACCAGTAGTAAATACACCAGTCATTACTTATGAAATGCCAAATCATCCTACTTCTTTAATGAAGTCAGTGCATGAAGATATTAATGCATCTCATACTAAGAGAAATACATGTCAGAATGTTGCTGCATTATTTGCGATTGATTTCTTTACTATTTCTAATAAGAAGAAAGATGAGATTGGTGGCGCGCAGTATTTCTATAGTGATCGTTTAGATAACTTTGAAGAGTTTGCGAAGTCTAGCTATTATGCAAATGTGAATGATATGATTGCGAATAAAACAAATCTTGATGAAGTCACAACATATGAAGTGAATTATACAAGAGCATCCGATGTCACATTAAGTGGTTTAGAGGATTATGAATATACGGATGTTGGATTAGAAATTACATTTAATAAAAAGAATTTCTATTACAACTATCAAACAATTAATATTAAAGTAACACTTATAGAAAAGAATAACCGTTTTAGTATTGTATCCCTTGATTACAACAATGGTGCGAACAAATAAAGGTGTTGTAATCGATATATTTTTATGATATTATTTATTCGCTAATGTAGAAAAAGTCTAAAAGAGAAGGAGGCAGGAAAAATGTTAGAAGTACTTTTGATCATTGTTTCTATAGCCCTAATTATTGTGTGTCTTTTACAAACGGGAAAAACTGATGGTATTGTTAATGCATTAACTGGCCAGAGCTCTAACCTTTTTGCACAGCAAAAAGAAAGAGGTGTGGATTTAGTTCTTACACGTATTACTGTGGGACTAGGTATTGCATTCTTTGTTATCGCAATTCTTATTAAAATGGCAGGATAATAATAAAGGGGCACTTATGAGTGCCTCTTTTCTTTTGTTGGAGGTGAATATATGAAAGAAGATGTTTTAGAATTATTAAAGAATAAAGACTTAAAGGATAGAAAAATAGATGCTCTTGCAAGTGCACTACATTATGATTCTACTGAAGAATATATCGCATTTGTAAAGCTTATGAATAGATTAGAAGAAGATGGTGAAGTGATTAGAGATAATCAGAATAACTATCATTTGATTGATGATTTCCATTATTTAAAAGGTGTTTTGAGTTTAAATAAAAAAGGATTTGGTTTTGTAAAGGTTGATGAAGAGACTGAATACTATATTAATAGCAAGAACCTCAATGGTGCTTTTGATCAGGATGAGGTTATGATTGAAACAACTGTCTATAGAGGAAAACCTGAAGGACGTGTTGTAAAGATCATTAAGCGTGGTATGACTCGACTTGTTGGATTAGTCAGAAAAGGTAGAAGAGAACTCATCATCATGCCTGATGATCCTAAGTTTACTGATTGGATTTATGTAGATGAAGCCCATGCACATGGGGCTATGCCTGGACATAAGGTTGTTGTAGAGATTAAGAAGTACAAGCCTTATTTAAAGGGTGATATTGTTAAGATTATTGGTCATAAGAATGATCCTGGTGTAGATATCTTATCTGTTGTGAATAAGTATGATGTGGATATTGATTTCCCACAGGCAGTCTATGATGAGATTGAATCTATTCCTCAATCTATTGATCCAAGTGATATTCCTAATCGTTTAGATATTAGAGATTGGCAGATTGTGACTATTGATGGTGATGATGCCAAGGATTTGGATGATGCGATTTCTTTAAAGAAATTAGATAATGGGAATTATCAGTTAGGTGTTCATATTGCGGATGTTTCATTCTATGTGAATGAAGGAACTGAATTAAATAAGGAAGCGATTCGAAGAGGGACTTCTATTTATCTTGTAGATAGAGTGATTCCTATGCTGCCCCATAAGTTATCTAATGGTATCTGTTCACTTAATGAAGGTGTGGACCGTTATGCAATTAGCTGTATTATGGAGATCAATGATAAAGGACAGGTTGTAGATCATAATATCTACCCTACTGTTATTAGAAGTTCTCATCGTATGACATACAATAATGTGAATGCGATTCTTGCAGGTCATAAAGGACTAAAGAAGAAATACAGTGATGCTGTTGAGTTATTCTTTAATATGAAAGAATTAGCTGCTATCTTAAGAAAGAAGAGAGATCGTCGTGGTGCGATTGACTTTGATGTAGATGAAGCAAAGGTTCTTGTAGATGATAAAGGACGTGCTGTAGATGTTGTCTTAAGAAATCGTGGTGAGAGTGATCATATTATTGAAGAGTTCATGTTATGTGCTAATGAAACAGTGGCTGAACACTTTAAATGGATGGATGTACCTTTCATCTATCGTATACATGAGTATCCTAAGAAAGAGAAGTTACAACAATTTGTTTCCATTGCGAAGCCTTTGGGTTATACTATTCATGGGTCTCTTGAAAAGATCAACCCTCATGAATTAGCACGTATGATTGAAGAATCTAAGGGAACACCTGAGCATGATATTATTTCTACATTATTATTAAGATCAATGCAGAAAGCACGTTATGATGCTCAATGTCTTGGACACTTCGGTCTTGCGGATGAATTCTATACACACTTCACATCACCTATTAGACGTTATCCAGACTTATTGGTACATCGTTTGATTAGAACTTACTTATTCAAGAATGATTATTCTAGAATGAATGAGTTTGAAGAAATGATTCCAGTACTTGCTGAACAGTCTTCTAATCGTGAAAGAATTGCGATTGATATTGAACGTGAAGCAGAAGATATGAAGAAAGCTGAATTTATGTCTCATCATGTTGGTGAGGTATTTGATGGTTATATTTCTTCTATTACAAGTTTTGGATTCTTTGTATCACTTCCTAATACCATCGAAGGTCTTGTTCATATGACTTCCTTAACAGATGATTATTATGCTTATGATGAAAAGAATCTTATTCTTATCGGTGAACATACAGGACGTATGTTCAAGATGAGTGATCCAGTAAAAGTCAGAGTAACTGAAGCAAATAAGCTAGAAAAGACAATTGACTTCGAGCTTGTAAAAGCTGGAAGTCATAGAAAGAAGAAAAGAAAATTCCGTACAAGAAGGTAATATATATGAAAATCATCTCAAATAACAAAAAAGCATATCATGATTATTTTATCCTAGAAACTTTTGAAGCAGGTATTGAACTAAAAGGTACTGAAATCAAGTCTATTCGCAAAGGCAGTGCCAACCTTAAGGACTGTTTTGTAAGAATTAAAGACCATGAAGCTTTTATTGAGAATATGTATATTGCCCCTTATGAAAATGGAAATATCTTTAATCATGAACCTAGACGTATCAGAAAACTATTGCTTCATAAGAAAGAAATTAGTAAACTAGAGAAGAAGGTTCGTGAGGATGGTTTAACAATCGTTCCTACAAAGCTTTACTTCAATACCTCAAAAGCAAAGCTAGAAATTGCTCTTGCAAAAGGTAAGAAGCTCTATGACAAGCGTAATGATTTAAAAGAAAAAGATGCTAAGCGCGATATTGAGAAAGCTCTCAAACGCGCTTATTAATGGGGGCGTCTTGGATTCGACAGGGGTCAGTTTGAATCAGGCAGCAGTCGTTGGCAAACGTTACATGCACAAACAAATATCTGGAAACAGAACAAATTACGCTTTCGCTTAATAGTCGACATAGACTTGCGAATGCAGACCTATCTGCGCTTACACCTTTAGAGTCTGTAACATAACCTGTAAGATAAGGAATATAGGATGTTCTGACTATATTCATGAAAATCAATCAGAAATCGGTATGCGAAAGATTGCTTATTGATCGTAACATACTTAAATTGATTCAATAAGATAAACTGTAGACACCTGATATGGAACGGCTTTTGGACGGGGGTTCGATTCCCCCCGCCTCCACCAAAATTAAGAGTTAAAATGAATCTCATCAAAAAAACTGATGAAATCAACATTTTTTAAGATATTTTAAATAATCAAGAAATAGCGATTTATGTGGGTGTCACTACCTAAAAATCGCTATTTTTTACTTCAAAGATGAGGTAAAATGGATGTAATAAAAGTAAAGATTACAGATTATTTATGTTTGATGGAAATTATTAGATAATTATTTTTTGAAAGGAAGTGTTTTTCATGAATTATATTTTAAAACAGTATGATAATGATTTATTGTATTTTTCTATGAAAAATACAAATGACGGATTAGAAGTTTTGATTAATAATGTTAATCAAAATTTACAATATCTTTTACCATTAGACTTAGAATTAAGCAATGAAGGATTAAAAAAATGGCTTCAAAAAAGGACAATTCCTAGAAATAGAGCCTATGTTTCTAATTTTTTATCTCGATTAGGATTAAATGAAAAAGATACAAAAGGTATTATTGATATATGTCAAGGCTTATCATTGAATGATAGTTATTGGGTTGTGCAAGAAAATTGTAAAGATTTATTTAAAGATAAAAATCTTTATCATAATTCTTTTAATACAAATATTGCTTCCATTGCTTTTACAGGATATGGAATCTATAAATGAACTAAATACTGTTTATCGCCTGAATTTACAACAAATGGGATGCTTGCAAAATCATGGAGAAGAATAAAAAATAATATTCTTCTTTATAAATCAGGAACAGAAGGATTTGCGAATAGTGGCTTAGAACCTTATAGTGAATATTATGCTTCACAAATTGCCAAAACAATGGAT
>NZ_DAWDDM010000045.1:0-10377 GCF_052354645.1 Catenibacterium sp. | reverse complement strand
TCTTGGTACGCATAAGCTGGTCATAATTCTTTCTCATAAGACCTACAAGTTCGTTACCTGCTTTTCTGATCTTATCCGAAAGCTTTACAACTTTTTGTATATCAGAAGAAGACATATCAGTTTCAGCAGCTAGAATATGTCTATCAGAAAGCTTATGAAATTGTTTTAGAGCCTTTTTGTATTCTTCGTCACTTATCATTTTTCTCCTCCTCGATATACTTGATTACTGTAGCTTCGCTTATGCATTCTACAGTCGAGACAAAATACCTCCTTGACCATAAAGCTCCACATCTTGCATAGAACTTTTTTAGCTGCGGGTATGCTTTAAATAATTCGATAGCGCTGATGCTTTTAAGAGTTCTAGCCACATCGCAGGGAGCGACAGTCTGTGGCACATCTATGAAAATATGTATATGGTCTGGCATTACTTCAAGTGATTTTATATGATAATTATAATCGTTACAAATTTTCTGTAATGTCTGTTTTAAAGTATCTTCAACATTACCTTTTAAAACCGAAAATCTGAATTTAGGACACCATATGATATTGTATTAGATATTTGTAATGTGAAGCACTGTGATATTTTTCTTCACTCATTATCCTGCTCTCCAAGCTGATATTTTTCCTGAATACCTCTACGCATAAGATCAAGGAAGGTAATAGTTTCTCCTTCCTCAACAGAATAGATACGTGCAAGGTTTTCAAGTTCTATTTTCTACTCCATAGGAATAGATATGTTTATTTGAACATTATTTGATTTTGGCCTTCCCATTGATTAAAAAGTCCCTGCTGTTTTTATACATACATTATATATCGACTCTATACAAAACTTAAGTAAAAATTATGTGGCTTTCATCCCATAGGCAAGCCTATGGGTTTTTCGCCACTAATTTATAACTTGCAAGTACGATTGGCAATAAACTTAAAGTAATAGAACCACCTTCTGGCTGTCCTGGAACCACCTTAAATAGTGCTTCTAGAACTAACTGCATAGCGATAAATAACGCAACATAAGCAATCGCTCTAGTGGATAATGTCTTCTTATTCATTTATAAATCTCCCCTTTCCAATGACTAAGATGACGCAAAGAAGTCACTAAAAAAGTACGGCCTCTCTACGCTGGTATTACCCAGATCAGATGCTAAGGGACAAGGCTTTCACCTATCTCAGCAATAAATGCGCCCCTGGCAATAGTGATTACATTACAGAACATTCTTTTTGTCACGTAATCTAAATTTATAGTAGAAATGTTAGGGGTTTCTGTTTATAATAGGGGTGTTTAGGAGGATATAAGCATGTCAAAAGTTTTAGCAGTTAACTGTGGAAGTTCTTCATTGAAATTCCAGTTATTTGAAATGAATACTGAAAGTGTTATCACTTCTGGTATTATTGAAAGAATCGGTATGGAAGATTCAATCTTCACTATCAAGTATAATGGTACTAAAGATAAGAAGGTCTTTGCAGTTCCTACTCACAAGGAAGCAGTACAAGTATTACTTGATACATTAATTGAAAAGAAGATTGTTGAACATTTAGATGAAATCAAGGGTATTGGTCATCGTGTTGTACAAGGTGGTCCTTATTTTGATGGGTCTTGTGTTGTAAATGATGATGTGATCGCTAAGATTGATGAATTATCACCACTTGCACCACTTCATAACCCTGCACATATTATTGGTATCAAAGCATTCAAGGAAGCTATTCCTACTGCAGGTGCTGTTGTAGTATTTGATACAGCATTCCATCACTCTATTAAACCTGAAAACGCCGTTTACCCAATTCCATATAAGTTCTATGAAGAAAACAAGATTAGAAAATATGGTGCACATGGTACTTCTCATTACTATGTATCAAAGCGTACTCAGGAATTATTAGGCAACCCTGAACATGCTAATATTATTGTATGTCATTTAGGTGCAGGTGCTTCACTTTGTGCTGTAAAGGATGGTAAATCTATTGATACTTCTATGGGTCTTACACCTCTTGCTGGTGTCATGATGGCAACTCGTTCTGGTGATATTGATGCATCTGTTGTAGACCACTTAATTGAAAATCTTGGATATGATATGAAGACTGTATTCAAGATGTTAAATAAGGAATCTGGTTTATTAGGTGTATCTGGAGTGTCTGGTGATATGAGAGATATCATTGATGCAAAAGATGCTGGTAACCAAAGAGCCGAATTAGCTTTTAACATGTTTAGAAAACGTGTTGCTGATTATATTGGTTCTTATTTTGTAGAACTTGGACATGTTGATGCAATTTCATTTACAGCTGGTATTGGTGAAAACAGCTTTATCGCAAGAGAAGCAATTATTGATCTAATAAAAGAAGCATTAGGCATCGTATTAGATGATAAGGCTAATGTAGAAGGTCATGGTGAAAGATTAATTTCTGCACCTGAATCTAAGATCAAGGTATTCGTAGTACCAACTGATGAAGAATTAGTGATTCCAAGAGATACAAAAGAATTATTAAACTTATAAGATAAGTGAGCATCGCTTTAAGGCGATGCTCACTTTTTTTGTATCGAAAAAGAACGTATAGTTTCTATACGTCCCTTCAACAAATTGGAATTTGACGGTATCACAACAGCTTTATCTCATTGGCAATCATAGCCACAGTTTTGGCGTTGGTATCAATTTTAATGGTATTGAGTGCTTGATACATCGGTATTCTTGCTATGCTTCGCTCAATTATATCTTCAGAACGGATACCTCTTTCTACATCCATTGCCAATCTTTCACACAGAGTCTTTTCATCCGCTACAAGCGAGACGCATTTCACCTCACAGTTCTGTGTAGCCAGCTTCGCAAGTAGGGAATTGATGATACTCTGCTCGTGCATCACCCAACAAAAAATGATATTCTCGTACGCAGAACACTTCAGAAAATTATCGAGTAAATAACAAATATTATTTGTCACCATTGCTTTTGTTTCATCGGTTACTTGGAACGGACTTGCATCCCAGCACCAATCTCCGTCAAGAAATACGCTATTCGGCAAATCCTGTTTGAGCTGTTGGCACACAGTTGTTTTTCCAATTCCCATAGTGCCACCAACCATATATAAAGTTTTCATCATTCACACCTACAACTTCCAATTTTTAAATCACAAACTGTACAATATAGGATGCTAATATGGCTGCAACAGCCACAAATACAAGTCCTTTTTCCTTATAACTAAAAAACACTGCAACTATAATACCTACACAAGATTCTACTAAGTTAGGTGTAGAATTAAAGACACCTGGGAAAGTCAATGCTCCTAATACTGCATAAGGCAGATAATAAAGAGCTGAATTGATAAACTGAGATGTAATCTTCTTTCTAAAGAAAGTAAGTGGTAGAAAACGAGGCAGATAAGTAAAGAGTGCCATCACTAAGACAGCTAGTATCTGATATCTTGTCATGCTTCATTCTCCCTTGGAAATAACCAGGCACCCATACATGTCGCAATGAGTGTTGCACTAATCAAGCGTACTCCAGTACTCATAACATTAAATAATGGCACATAGGTAAAGAGTGTATGGACTCCAATAGAAATTAATACCACGATAGTTACTGGTATTGAATCTTTCATTGCAGGTACAATAAGAGCTAAGAACATACCATATAAAGCAATTCCCATAGCACCTTGCAGGGCTAAAGGCAATAAACCCATAATAAATTCTCCCGCAAGAGTACCTCCTACCCATCCTATAATAGGTGTAAGAATAAAGCCTAGCATAAACTTAAATGTGAGTTTGCCAGGTTGCAGACTGGCTAACGCAAATGTTTCATCTGTAATTCCAAAAGAGATGATCATACGTTCAACTGTATTCATCTTCTCATCAATCTTCT
This sequence comes from Catenibacterium sp., assembly GCF_052354645.1. NCBI lineage: Bacteria > Bacillati > Bacillota > Erysipelotrichia > Erysipelotrichales > Coprobacillaceae > Catenibacterium > Catenibacterium sp. Next base: position 6,535 of record NZ_DAWDDM010000045.1, on the reverse strand, counting down.
GCGATAAAGAGAGACTCATCAAGAAATATCTAAAATTAATCAACAATAACGTAATCGCAATTTCTAAATAAGTACTATCAGATAAAATCAATTGTACTCCTGCAAACTGTCCTGAACTTGTTAAGTTTGTAAGAGATATAAAAGTGGCCAGTCCTAGAGGCAAGCCACTTGAGACGCATAATACTCCAAAAGAAAAGGCAACTGGGAAGTATCCAAGTGCAATTGGAATACTTTTCTTCATTCCTTTCATTATTTCATTCATATTTCATCACCACGAGTATCATAGCACAAATAGAACTTAAAATAAGTGTTCTATTATGAATTTTCTAATTTCTTCTTGATCATCACAGACGTTATAGAATGGTTTACGACAATCAAGTCTTTGAATATCTACTGTACGTAAATCAGTTAATTGCATTCTAGAATGCGTAATCATCCCATGCTCATCTAGAACTGTTAAGTCCTTTTCAAAGTGTGGATTGACTGGTGATGATTCTTTTTTTATGGATGTACAAGGTATAATTAACATCTTATAGCCTAAATCTTTTACAACATAACACCAATGCCCATCCATGAGTTCCTTAGGAAATCCCCTACCAATATTAAAATAAGCCATCTGATGTTCTTTTGGACGCTTATGGACATGATAATAAGTATCTGATGGTGAACCATCCTTTACAAGTGAACAATAGAAATAAGATAACTGACTTGTTTGATGTAATAAAGAACGTGAATATTTCTCTACATCATATAAACCACTCTCATCTAACTTCTTTAAGTACTTCTTCATTTCTTCAATATTTCCTTCTAGATCTTCTTTCATATAAAAATCCCCTCCTACTTATATATATACTTTTAATTTTTTTATATTTCTCCCTAATTTATATATAAAGTTATATATAGTTTTCATATTTTTAAAATATCAATATTTCCAATTGATTTATCCCAATTCACGTATATAATATTCACCGTTAAGATAAAGTGATAGATTATAAAGCGCCAGGACTTATATAAGTTGACGAGGACTAGATTAATCGAATGATTCGGCGGATGGTCTAGAGGCATAGTACTGCCTAAGCGATGAACAAAAACATTGAGTGATCAATGAACAGATTTCATCAGGTACTCCTTTGTTTTAACGTTTTTATTCCACAAAACAAGGAGGACAAGATTATGTGTGGTATTACAGCTTATTGCGGCAATGGTGAAGCCCTACCTTTCTTAATGCAGGGACTCGCAAAATTAGAATATAGAGGATATGACTCTGCAGGTGTAACAGTATTAAATAATGTACTTACAACTGTAAAATGTAAAGGTCGTTTAAAGAACCTTGAAGAAAAGTTAAAGGATCATGATATGACTGGTCATGTTGGTATTGGTCATACAAGATGGGCAACTCATGGTGTCCCTTCTAACTTAAACTCACATCCTCATACAAACCCAAGTAACACTATCTCTATTGTACACAATGGTATCATTGAAAACTATAGAGAATTAAAAGATATTTTGCTAGAAAAAGGTTATTCATTCCAGAGTGAAACAGATTCAGAAGTTGTTGTTATGTGTTTAGACTATTTCTATGAAGGAGATCTTCTAGAAGCAGTAAAGAAAACATTGAACTGTATTGATGGAAGCTATGCTTTATGTATTGTTTCTACAGAGCATCCTGATGAAGTTGTCGTTGCTAAAAAGGCAAGTCCACTCGTTATTGGACGTACTGAAGATGCAAGTGTGGCAGCTAGTGATATTCCAGCTTTACTTGCTTATACTAAAGATGTTTATTTCTTAGATGATTTAGAAATGGCTGTATTAAAGAAAGACAGCATTACTTTCTATAATAAAGATGGTAAAGAAATCACTAAAGAAATGACTACTATTCCTTATGATATGGAAGCAGCTCAGAAGAATGGTTTTGATACATATATGTTAAAGGAAATCAATGAACAGCCTCATGTCATTCAGGAAACTTTAAGAGGTCGTATCTTTGAACATTCAATCGTATTAGATGAATTAAAAGATGTTGATTTCAATAAGTTTAATAAGGTTTATTATGTTGCATGTGGTACTGCTTATCATGCAGGATTATGTGGAGCATCTATCCTTGAACGTGCAACACGTTTACCAGTTCTTACTCAGGTAGCAAGTGAATTCCGTTATAATGATCCAATCATCGATGAAAAGACTTTATGTATCTTTGTATCACAGTCTGGTGAAACAGCTGATACTCTTGCTGCATTAAAACTTGCTAATGAAAAAGGATGTACAACTATTGCCGTGACTAACGTCTTAGGCTCTACAATTTCTAGAGAGGCACAGCATACACTTTATACTTGTGCAGGACCTGAAATTGCAGTTGCATCTACTAAAGCTTATACAACTCAGTTAGTATTACTTACTTTAATCGCATTATATATTGCAGATAAAAGAGGAGATACTGTAGATACTGATTTAATGGAACAGTTAAATAACCTTCCAGAATATGTATCTAAGTTAATTGATGATGAAGCAATCTTCGAAAACTACGCAAAAACATTGAAGGATAAACATGACTGCTACTTTATTGGTAGAAGTTTAGATTATGCAAGTGTATTAGAAGGTGCTTTAAAACTTAAGGAAGTTTCTTATGTACATGCTGATGCTTATATTGCTGGTGAATTAAAGCATGGTCCTATTGCCTTAATTGAACCAGGTACTGTAGTAATTGCAGTAGCCACTCAGCCTCATGTTGCAGCTAAGACTATTTCTAATATTCAGGAAACAATCGCAAGAGGTGCTGAAGTCATCCTATTTACTGTAGAAGGACAGGAAGTCAGTGGTGTAGAAAACATCTATTACTTACCAAATATCAATCCTTTATTACAGAGTGTACTTGTAGCTATCCCATTACAGTTAATCGCATACCATACAGCATGCATTAAGGGTTGCGATGTAGATAAACCTCGTAACTTAGCTAAATCAGTAACTGTAGAATAACGAACGGAGAACTCCGTTCGTTTTTTCTTCACATCAATAATAAAAAAATGTATAATATCTCGTAGGGGTGATAATGTGGAAGAATCAAAAGTAAAAGATTTAACGGCTTATAAGAACCGTTTCGAAGAGGATGCCTCTTCATTCAGCGAATTCCAGGCACGTGATTTCGTTAAAGAATTAAAGAATCAGGGTAAGACTGATGAAGCTATTGAAGTAGGAAGAACATTCCTTGAAATGGCACCAGAATTAAAAGGATATATCAATTATTTTGGCTATGCTCTTTATAATAAGTATATCAACATCGATGATGAAGAAATTTCTAAGAACGAAAGTTTATTCTATGGTATCTTAGAAGAAATTGCTAAATATTGTAAGCAGGAGAGATTTTCTCAACTTGAATCTGCAGTCAATAAGGCTATTAAACATGTATTAAAGGCTAATCCAGTAGACTATAAGAAGTTATCTGAATTATTAGACTACTTAGATGCACCTGCTCTAGAAGATAAACCATTTGTGAATAAAGATGGTAAAGAATTCGAAAGCAAGAAAGAAAAATGGTATCGTATGAAGGTACGTGCATTATATGAACTTGAATCATATAGAGCATGTGTTGAAACTGCGAACATTGCTTTCACTTATAACTTAAAGTGGCATTATAACAACCTTAACTGGGTTAAATATTATCGTGCAAGCTCTCTAGTTGAACTTGGACGTTATGAAGAAGCTGAAAATGAGTTCATCGCTTTACAGGGTCATTTCAATGCAGTAAATTCATTTGAAATCCTTTATAAGCTTTATATGAATACAAATCGTGAAGATGATGCTTATACACTTCTAATCGATAAATTCTTCAAGAGTGGATTCGATTATAAGAATATCGAAGATTACAAGAAGATTTCAGCAATGGCAAAGGCTAAGGGTCAGGATAAGGCTCATGCACTTGCAGAATGCCTCATTAAGAAGCTAGAAGAAGAAAATGGTAAAACATATGAAGCTGATGTTGATTTAGCTGATTATGCTGATTTAACTGCCAGCGATGCATTTGATCGTGTATATAGTGAAGTTGTTTATCATCTAGAAAACTACATTACTCGTCATGAAGGTAAAGTAGTATTCTACAATCATGACAAGAATTTTGGTAGTATCTTCCAGGATGGTGAAGAAAACTTATTCTTCAGACAGGCTGATTTCCTTGATGATGAAGAAGTTGAAAAGTATGACGTTGTTGAATACAGCGTAATCAAGACTTATGATAGAAAGCGTCAGCAGATGAGTTCTAAGGCTGTCCTTTTAAAAGTTCTTTACGAAGAAATCAACTACTAAGAGCAGAAATATCTGCTCTTTTTTCTTATATTTCTTTTTGTTTTTTCCCTAACTTTTAAAAGTTTTATTTGACTTTTCCTTAATATTTCTATATTATATTTTTATATTATAAAAACAGAGAAATGACATAGTAAAGAAATGTGTGGCACAAGAGATATGATGGCTGGTGCGAATCATACGCAGACATTCTTGAATTCACCATGGAGTTGGAAGTACAAAATACTTCCCGGGTTGCCCGTTATCGCTATTTAGTGAGGTTAGTCTATGACTAATGAACTAGAGGTGGTACCGCGATAATTCGCCCTCTTGGGGTGAATTTTTTTGTTTTTAGGGGAAAGAAAAAAAGGGAGGAATCTATTATGAAGAAATTTGTATGTGGTTTAATGGCAGTTGGTCTTGCATTAACTGGCTGTGGTAGTCAGTCTAGTACCAAAGATAAGGCTGATGTAAAAGTTGGAGTCATCCAGTATATGCAGCATGATGCATTGGATGCATCATATAAGGGATTTAAGGATACTCTTGTAAAAGCAGGTTATAAGGCTTCTAATATTACTTTAAAGAATGCCAGTGGTGAAAACTCTAACTGTGAGACTATTGCAGAAAGTTTAGTGAATGATGGAAATGATTTAATTTACGCAATTGCAACTCCTGCAGCACAGGCTGTTGTAAAAAAGACTAAAGATATTCCAGTTGTTGTATCTGCTGTTACTGATCCAGCTGGTAGTAAATTAGTTAAATCAAATAAAAAACCTGGTGGAAATGTTACTGGAGCAAGTGATTTAACACCAGTTAAAGAACAGATTAAATTATTAAAACAGATTATGCCTAACGCAAAGACTGTTGCTGTTATGTATGCAGGTAATGAATCTAACTCTGAAATCCAGGGTAAGATGGCTGTTAAAGAAATCAAAGCTCAGGGTATGACACCATTAGTAAAGACTGTTTCTGAATCTAATGAAATCCAGTCAGTTACTGATTCTATTGTAGGTAAAGCAGATGCTTTATATATTCCAACTGATAACCTACTTGCTTCTAATATCCCAGCAGTTGTAAAAGTAACTGATCAGGCTAAAATCCCTGTTATTGTTGGTGAAGAAGGTATGTGTGCTAAAGGTGGTTTAGCTACTTATGGTATTGATTACTATAACTTAGGTAGTATCGCTGGTAAGCAGGCTATTAAGATCTTAACTGGTAAAGGTAAACCAGCTACTATGCCTATTGAATACTTAAAAGCAAGTGACTGTAAATTAAAGGTCAATAAAGCTCAGATGGAAAAGCTTGGTATTAAAGTTCCACAGGAAGTATTAGATAAGGCTGAACTTATTTAAGGAGTGAATGAGAATGTCTTTATTTTTAGCATTACAAAGTGCGACTTACCAGGGTGTCTTATGGGGCATCATGGCAGTTGGTGTTTATATTACATTCCGTCTGCTAGATATTGCAGATATGACATGTGATGGTTCTTTCGCAACAGGAAGTGCTGTATGTGCTGTTATTCTTACAAATCATGGTAATCCCATCGTTGCGATTCTTGCCGCAACTCTTGCAGGTGCTTTAGCTGGATTTGTGACTGGTTTATTACATACTAAATGTAAGATTCCTGCCATCCTTGCTGGTATTCTTGCACAGTTAGGCTTATATTCTATTAACTTACGTATAATGGGTAAATCAAATATCCCATTACTTCAGACAGAAAGCTTATATGACTGGGGACCAATGGTTGGTTTAACAGTATCTCAGTCTACACTTGTTGTAGGTGTTATTGCAGTAACTATTGTGATTGCCCTGCTCTATTGGTTCTTTGGAACTGAATTAGGTAATGCACTACGTGCTACTGGTAATAATGAACAGATGGTAAGAGCTGTTGGTGTCAATACTGATTATACTAAGCTACTTGGTTTAGTGATTTCAAATGCCTTAATCGCCTTAAGTGGTGCCATGGTCGGTCAGTCAGTTGGTTATGGTGATGTCAAGATCGGTATGGGGGCAATCGTTATGGGTCTTGCTTCTATCGTTATTGGTGAAGTTATCTTTGGTCGTTATGGCAGTTTCTTAAAGAGACTCATTGCGATTATTGTTGGTTCAATTATTTATCGTATTATTATCGCCATTGTTATCCAGTTAGGTTTATCAACTGATGACTTAAAGCTACTCACTGCATTTATTGTAGCTCTCGCATTAACTATTCCAGTATTAATGGCCAATAGAAAACAGACTGCAAACTATAAGAAACTTACAA
>NZ_DAWDDM010000044.1:9547-10663 GCF_052354645.1 Catenibacterium sp. | reverse complement strand
AAGATAAGTTAAAGAGAATCTTTGCTATTCATAACTTTTCATTATGTTATAAGTTGGAACATGACTTAGAAAAAGCAAAAGAAGTTGTTACTTATATTATTGATCATGATGAAGGAAATACATTTAAGATTGATACCAAGAGACATGATAAATCATATCCTAAGAATTCTATTGAAATGAATAAAGAAATTGCAGGCTATGTATTCCATCATACAACTAAAGAATTATCTGTTGATGTACATAACCCAGATATCTTAGTGCGTGTAGAATATAGAAAAGATGCAATTTATATTATGGATAATATGATTCCAGGTGCAGGAGGCTATCCAGTAGGTATTGGTGGTAAAGCTTTATTAATGCTGTCTGGTGGTATTGATTCACCTGTGGCAGGTTATCTCACTATGAAGCGTGGTGTAGATATTGAATGTATTCATTATGCTTCTCCACCTTATACAAATGAAATGGCAAGAGAAAAGGTATTAGATCTAGTCAATGTCTTAAAAGACTATACACATGGCTCTATTAAAGTACATATCGTGCCATTTACTGATCTTCAGTTATCTGTATATGATCATTGTGATGAATCTTATGCTATGACAGTGATGCGCCGTATGATGTATAGAATTGCGGAAGGTGTTGCAAAGAAGAATGACTGCTTAGCTATAGTAAATGGTGAAAGTATCGGACAGGTCGCATCTCAGACACTTGAATCTATGAATACAATCAATCAGGTGATTACTACTCCAGTTATTCGTCCAGTCGCATGTATGGATAAACTAGAAATCATTAAGATTGCAGAAAAGATTGGTACATATGATATCTCTATTAGACCATTTGAAGACTGCTGTACAATCTTTACACCACATAACCCAGCTACTAAACCTAAGGCTTATAAAGCAGAAGGCTATGAAGCAGAATGGGACTTTGCATCAGAAGTACAGAAGTGTATTGATCATACAGAAACAATCATCATAAACTCTAAATATAAGAACAATGATGACTTGTTTTAAAAAAAGTAAAAAAAGTTTATAAAGTAGTTGACGAAGTGTTCTTAATCGTGTAATATATAACTCGTCGGTTGAGGACACACCTCTCTCCGTAGCTCAGTTGGTAGAG
>NZ_DAWDDM010000044.1:0-9447 GCF_052354645.1 Catenibacterium sp. | reverse complement strand
CATCTGACTCTTAATCAGAGGGTCCACGGTTCGAGCCCGTGCGGGGAGACCATTTAAAATTTAACAGGATAAACCTGATATTCTTGATAGAAATATCAAGAACTATCTCTCCGTAGCTCAGTTGGTAGAGCATCTGACTCTTAATCAGAGGGTCCACGGTTCGAGCCCGTGCGGGGAGACCATTTGTAAACAATGCAGAACTTCGGTTCTGCTTTTTTGTTGTATATGATAGCATATCATTTGGGAATTTGCTATAATGGAGGTTAGATTAGGGAAAGGGGTATTATTTATGAGAGAGGATACAGAATTAAAACTAGCAATCATAGAACTGGATGGATGTATATTCCCCCTAAACAGACTCCGCTATAATTTCTATAAGAATTTATGTAAAAAGAAAAATATTATTGTTACTCCTGAAGAGTTCTATCATGCTTTAGGTAATATGTATTCAATGTATGAAACTCTTCCGCTTGCGACGACAATTAATAGTCAGAAGCTTAATGCAACTGTAGAAAAAGATTTATATAATTATTTGAACATGAAGGGTTTATCACCAAAAGATGGTGTTATTGAGTTATTTGAATACTTTCGTCAGAATAATATTCCAATTGCAATTGTTTCTACTCATAAAACTAAAACAGCTATTAATTATCTAGAACTTGGTTCTTTGTATCGTAAAGTTGATTATGTTATTGGATGTGATACAGATATTAAAGCACTTCCTTCAGAAGAACTGCTTGCTTATATTGATAAAAGATTCCAGGTAACACCTAAAGATACATTAGTCATTACTTCTATGAATGGTATTCTTCATTCAGCTAATAATATTGGAATGAATACTATTTATTTAAATGATTTGGTAGAAGCAGGAGATGATGAAATCAGCTGTTCTTATCAGGTAGCCAATACAATGTATGAAGCATTGAATGATATTCTTTTTGGTCGTTATGAAGATTATAAGATCTTTGAACCGCTTCTTGGTATGGACAAAGAGATGTCTGTTGCTAAATTAAAGGCTTTATTCGCAAACTTGCAGGAAGTCTATAAGGATGATCCTGACTTATTAAAAATCATTAAATCTACTTATATATCTAAACTCTCTGAACTCACTAAAGAACGTCCAAGACGTTTTACCTTCAGTGATGAAGATCTAGCAGAATTAGAAAAAGAAGAAGTAGAAGAATCTGTAGTAGAAGAAAAAAAAGAAGAACCTACCGCATTATCACTGAATGCGCAGGATACGGCTGCATTAAATGATGTCATCGCAAAGGTTATGGAAGCTGAAAACAATCCTCCAGAAGAAATAGAGGAAGAAAAAGAAGAACCAGTGGTAGAAGAGCCAAAAAAGAAGCCTGATCATCATATTATTAATACTTTTATTAATATTAGTTATGTCTTATTATTATCATTGATGATTCTCTTACTTGGTTTAGTAGTTCATATTGCGTTAGGTAATATGATGGATCAGCCTGTTGTGAAGGTATTACATGCAATTAGTTTAGGTTATATTGATGTTGTTGAATCAATTTTTGAATTCATCTTCAATGGTCTTCATTCTATTACGAATGTTATTCCAGATTACTATACTTATATGAATGATAATACATTGATGACTCTTTCTGCTTTAAAGATGATTCATTGTTATATTATGAATGTAGTGATTGTTTCAATCGTAGAAGTGATTAAATACTCTATACTAAGTAAAAAGAGCTCTTAACCTAGAGCTCTTTTACTATTTGCAATGTTTTCTGTTATAAGCGTACATAACTGCAATGACAGTTTTACCATCAATAATGCGTCCATCAAAGATTGCTTTGTAAGCTTCATCGATAGGCATTTTAATGATATTTAAGAATTCATCTGCATCACACTGTAATGAATCTTCTACTTCTTTAAAGTCTTCTGCTTCATAAATTCTAAGTATTTCACTTGAATAACCAGGTGTAGGAAGCATCTTTAAGATAGGACGCATATTTTTAGCACGTCTGTTTGTTTCTTCCTCAAATTCACGATAACAGGCCTTATCAGGATCTTCTCCTAATTCTAGCTTACCTGCAGGTATTTCTAATGTATCGCATCTATTTGGATAACGGAACTGCTTTACAAGAATAATTTCATCATCCTCTATCGCAAGAATACATACACCACCATGGTGATATACACATTCACGTACAGCAGTATTACCGTCTTGTAATAATACATGTTCCTTAGTTACCTTTATGATGGCTCCATCATAAATTGTTGTTGAATCTATTTGTTTTTCCATGATTGTCACCTCGACTTTTATTATACCATAATCTAAGAGGTGTATGCTATAATGAGGGGGTAAAGGAGATATTATGAAAAAACTAGTAATCGATCAATATGATGATCATCAAAGAATAGATAAATACTTAAAGAAAGTGTTAGTCCAAGCACCTTCTTCACTTATATATAAAATGTTAAGAAAAAAAGATGTTAAAGTAAATGGTAAAAGAGTAAAGGAAAACTATATTCTTCATTCGGGAGATGAGGTGGAACTATTCTTATATGAAGATAAGTTCAAGGAATACACAAAACCTTTAACTATTTATGAGTTACCTATTACTTTTAAAGTTGTTTATGAAGATACACATATTCTTATTGTAGATAAACCTGCAGGATTGCTTGTTCATGAAGATATCAATGAATCAGTGAATACATTATCTAACCAGGTACTCACTTATTTATATCAGAAGGGTGAATATGATCCAGAAAAGAATATCAGCTTTACACCAGGTCCGGTGCACCGCTTAGACCGTAATACAAGTGGACTTGTCATCTTTGGTAAAGATATGCGTGCACTTCAGGATTTAAATACAATGATGAAAACAAGACAAGGCATTGAAAAGAAGTATCTTACTATTGCGATGGGACATATGAAGGATGCTACATTATCAGGATACGTCAAAAAGAATGAAGATGAAGGAAAGATGTATTTAGTAAAGAAAGATACACCGGGGGCTTTATCTATGAAAACAATAGTACATGTCTTAAAAAAATGTTCTACATGTTCTTTAGTAGAAGTACAGCTTATTACTGGCCGTACACATCAGATTCGTATTCATTTAAGTGCGACAGGACATCCAGTTATGGGTGATAGTAAATATGGAGATTTTGAATGGAATAAGGAAGTAAAGAAAAAGTTTCATCTCAATCATCAGTTCCTCCATGCTTATCAATTAACTTTTGTGGATCCAATAGGCTCTATGAGCTACTTAAAAGGTAAAACGGTTACATCACAGTTACCCGAACAGTTAGAAAAGATACAAAAAGAACTTTTTTCATAGCGTGTAAGTGTAATCTGTAATATAATATTTCAAGGAGGTATAGAGAACATGAAGTATTATATTGGAATTGATTTAGGTGGTACAAACGTAAGAACTTTACTTGTTGATGAAAATGGTCAGTCATATAGTGAAGTGAAGGATGCTACTGAAAGAGAAAAAGGACCAGATGCTGTTACTGCAAAAATCTGTCGTCAGATTGAAGCAATCGATTATACAGTATGTGGTGGTATTGAAAATGTAGAAGGTATTGGTATTGGTGTACCTGGACCAGTTGATGTTGTAAAGGGTGTTATGATTATGGCAAGTAACCTTCCTGGTTTTGAAAATTACCCAATTGCTGAAAAGTTATCTACAAAATTCAATAAACCTGTATTCTTAGATAATGATGCAAATGTTGCTGGTCTTGCTGAAGCGGTATTAGGTGCTGGTAAGAATTATCCAACTTGTTATTATGTAACAGTTTCTACTGGTATTGGCGGCGCTTTCACAGTTAATAAACAGTTAATCTCTGGTGGTAGAGGACATGCTGGTGAAATCGGTAATATCATCGTTAAGAATAATGGTTATAAGCAGGGTGCTTTAAACCCAGGTGCTGCAGAAGGAGAATGCTCTGGTACTGCAATCACTAGAAAGGGTCAGGAAGCTCTTGGTAAAGATTTAGTACATCATGCAGGTGATGTATTTAGATTGGCTGCAGAAGGTAATGAAACAGCTCAGGGTATTGCGGATGAATGTGTTAGTGAACTTGCTACATTATTCGCAAATATCGCACATACAGTTGATCCACATTGCTTTGTAGTAGGTGGTGGTGTTATGAAGTCTAAGAAGTATTTCCTAAATCAATTAACAAAAGAATTCAATCAGAAGATTCATGTAGGTATGAGAAATCATATTCCACTACTTGAAACAGAATTAGAAGACTGTGGTGCTATCGGTGCTGCAATGCTTCCAATGACAAGAATGAAGGCAGAATAATAGGAGGCTCTTTCAAGAGCCTTTTTTGTGTGGTAGAATACTAGACAAAGGGAGGTAGAACATGAAAAGAGTTGTACTTGGATTAAGTGGCGGTGTGGATAGTGCCGTTGCTGCTTATTTATTAAAGAAACAAGGTTACGAAGTAATCTGTGTATTTATGAGAAACTGGGATAGTTCATTAAATAATGATATTCTAGGTAACCCTACAAATGATGATGATGTATGTCCACAGGAAAAAGATTATTTAGATGCACAGGCGGTTGCATCACATTTAGGACTTGAAATCCGTAGAGTGGATTTTATTAAAGAATACTGGGATCAGGTTTTTACATATTTCTTAGAAGAATATGCAAAAGGACGCACACCTAATCCAGATATCCTATGTAATAAACATATTAAATTCAAAGCTTTCTTAGATTATGCTAAGTCTATTGATGCTGATTATATTGCGACAGGACATTATGCCCGTGTTGTACATACTGAAGGAAAAGAATCAGTGATGCTTCGTGGTGTAGATAATAATAAGGATCAGACTTATTTCTTATGTCAATTGAATCAGAATCAGTTAAATAACTCATTGTTCCCAATTGGTGAACTCACTAAACCAGAAGTAAGACAAATTGCAGAAGAACTTGATCTTCCTGTAGCACATAAAAAGGACTCTACAGGAATCTGTTTCATTGGTGAAAGAGATTTTAGAGAATTCTTAAAGAACTATATTCCGGCTAAATCAGGCAAGATGGTAGATATTGTCTCTAAGAAGGTTATTGGTGAACATCAGGGTATTATGTATTATACAATCGGGCAGAGAAAAGGTTTAGGTATTGGTGGTAATGGTGAACCTTGGTTTGTCGTAGGAAAAGATTATGACAAGAATATTCTTTATATTGCTCAGGGTGATAGTAATAAATGGTTATTATCTCATGGTGCATTGATTACTGATGTCAACTGGATCTCTGCAATAAAGCCAGAAGGTGAATATGACTGTACTGCCAAGTTTAGATATCGTCAGAAGGATAATGATGTTTCATTACACTTTATTGATGAAACAACACTTTATGTTACATTTAAGAAACCAATCAAGGCTGTCACTCCAGGTCAGGCTGCTGTCTTCTATGATGGAGATGTATGTCTAGGTGGAGGTACAATTGATAAAGTCTATAAAGACGGCAAGGAGATTGACTATTTATAATGGAAGAATACGAAGGCATTATTAGTAAAGTTATTTTCTATAATCCAGAAAATAAATATATAGTAGCAGCTTTTGAGACAGATGATGAAAAATTCACTATTATAGGAAATATGTCCTATGTAAATAATGATGATCGTTATCGTATTAAAGGAAGCTATGTCACACATCCCCGTTATGGTAAACAATTCAAAGTGTCTTCTTATGAAATAATTCTAGCGGATGATCGAAGTGAGATTATCCGCTATCTTTCTTCATCACTCTTTAAGGGAGTGGGTAAGAAGACGGCTGAAAGAATTGTGGATGCATTAGGGGAGGAAGCCTTAACTCTTATTAAGGATAATCCTGATTGTTTAAATAATATTCCCAATGTTACAGAAACAATTAAGAAGAATATTGTAGGTGTATTGACAAGTCAGGATTATGATCAACAGGTTTTATCTTTCTTTATGGGAAATGGTATTTCTACTCGTAATTTACCACTCATTCAAAACTTCTATAAAGATAAGACACTTGATGTATTACAAAATGATCCATATCGCCTCATTGATGATATAGAAGGTATTGGTTTTAAAAGTGTTGATGAACTTGCAATGAAAACAGGTGTAGAACCATTAGATGATAAACGTATCCAGGCAGGTATACTAGCTTCTTTAATGGATTTATGTTTCCAGACAGGAAGCACCTATAGTGATTATGAATCCTTTTATCATCACTTTAGACGTATGTTACCTGAATGTCCTGATGATTTATTTGCGAAGAATCTAGATAAAATCATAGCTGAAAAGGTTATTCAGGAAGAAGATCGTTATTATCCAAGAGATTTATATGAAAGTGAGACAATGATTGCAGAAAAGTTTGAACGTTATCTTAAACAATCAACGCAGTCTATTGAAGATTCTGTCATTGATGAAAAGATTAAAAGAACAGAAGAATTACAGGGTATTACTTATGATGAAATACAGAAGAATGCGATTAAGAAGTTTTTAGAAGAATCAGCACTTATTTTAACAGGTGGTCCTGGTACTGGTAAAACAACGATTGTACAAGCTATATTAAAGGTTTATCGTTCATTATATCCTGATGAAAAGATAGGACTCGTAGCTCCTACAGGGCGTGCAGCAAAACGATTATCAGAATTGACTAAACTAGAAGCATCTACTATTCACAGATTATTAAAATGGGATATTTCTACCAATACATTTTCTATGAACTCGGATCATCCATTAGATATTGATTTGCTTGTCATTGATGAGTTCTCAATGGTTGATTCACTCTTGTTTTCTAAATTATTAGATGCTTGTGCTCATGTACATAAAATATTACTTATTGGTGATGACCAGCAGCTTCCATCAGTATCACCAGGTAATGTCTTAAAGGATATGTTATTGAGTGGTATTCCACATATCTGCTTACAGACAATCTATCGTCAAGAAGAAGGCAGTGGTATTGTCGCATTATCTCATGATATCAGAAATGATCATTATGATTCTCGTGTTTTCGAAGATTATCGAGATATTCATTTTACAGTATGTCCTAACAAGGATGTTGCACAATGTGTGCAGACTATTGTGAAAAAAGCGGTAGAAGAGGGATATGATGCATCCGATGTACAGGTATTAGCACCTATGTATAGAGGTGTAGCAGGTATAGATGCTTTAAATGAATCTTTACAGGCTATGTTTAACCCGCCAACAAGTGATAAAGCTGAAATCAAAGTGGGTGGTAAGATCTTTAGAGAAGGAGATAAGCTTCTTCAATTAAAAAATCGTCCTGATGATGATGTTTATAATGGGGATGTAGGAATCTTAGTAGAAATTGAAAAGAAAGAAGATACTGGATTATCTTATGATACTCTCACTGTTGATTTTGATGGGCAGTTTGTAAACTACCGTACGACTGAATTCAATATGTTAAGACATGCTTATTGTATGTCTGTTCATAAATCTCAGGGTAATGAATTTAAGATTGTTATTATGTCAGTACTTCCAGAATACAGCATTATGATGAAGAAAAACTTATTATATACAGGTATCACAAGAGCCAAGCAGTCTTTATTTATCCTAGGAGATCATAATGTCTTTATTCGTGGCCTTCATAATAATCAGGATGAACAAAGACGTACAACATTACTCAAACGTTTTCAGGAGAGACATAAAACTTCTTCTTTTTCGATATCTGACTTCGAATAATCAAGTAAATAGTTCGTTAAAAACATTAAATTTAAGTTATTTTTGTAAAGTACTTTACATAAACTTAAGATTATTTTAACATTTAGTTAACGACATTTACGTAGAGACACGTTATAATGTAGTGGTAAAAGAAGGAAAACGAGATTATGAAAATAACGAATTGGCTTGACTTATTAGGTGGGCTAGCACTCTTTTTGTATGGAATGCAGGTTTTGAGTGATTCCTTAGAAGATGCTGCAGGTGACCGCTTAAAAACTATCTTAGAAAAACTAACAAATACAAAATTTAAAGGTGTTCTTGTCGGAATCGGTGTAACAGCTGCTGTACAGAGTTCTTCTGCAGTGACTGTTATGTTGATTGGTTTCATGAATGCCAGCTTAATGACATTAAACAGATGTATCTGGGTTGTAATGGGTTCTAATATCGGTACAACTATTACAGCACAGATGATTGCGATTAATGTAGGTGTTGTCGCACCGGTCTTTGCAGTTGTGGGTGTCTTCATGTGCTTATTCTTCAAGAATCGTAATGTGAGAGGTATTGGTTCAGTTATGACTGGATTTGGTATTCTCTTCATGGGGCTTAATATGATGAGCGCGGCCGTTGTGCCACTTCAGAAGGAACCTGTCTTTATTAAATTAATGACAACTCTTTCTAATCCAATACTTGCCGTATTATTTGCAGCTGCCTTTACTGCTTTGATCCAGTCTTCTGGAGCTGCAGTAGGTATTCTATCTGCACTTGCAACTAAAGGCTTAGTGCCATTTAGTACAGCAGCATTCATGGTATGTGGACTAAATATCGGTACTTGTATTACTGCCGTTCTTGCATCAGTGACTGGATGTAGAAACTCTAAGCGTATTGCGACATTCCATGTCCTATTTAACTTAGTGGGTACAATCTTCTTCTTGATTATATGTTCTGCTACACCATTATTATCATGGATTGCACAATTCTCTGGAACTCCAGCACATCAGGTGGCTAACTTCCATACAGTATTCAATATTGTAACTACAGTAATCATGTTACCATTTGATGCAGTATTTATGAAACTGATCTACAAGTTATTACCAATCAAGGGTGAAATGCTTGCAGAAGGTTCTTTAATCGAAGAATAGAGATAAGGCTTGCGCCTTATCTTTTTTTTATGTATAATAGGGGCATAATCGTTGAGAAAGACAAGTACTTCATAGAGGTCTTAAGAGAGAGAACGGGTGGTGCAAGTTCTTGGGTGTATGAAGGAAGGCTCCTTTCGAGAGTGATGTAAACATCAACGTATGACTGCGTTAAAGTCATAAAGGGCATAGATATATTTATCTATGAATAAGGATGGTACCGCGATTTAAGTCGTTCCTTTTAAGGAATGGCTTTTTTTATTTTAGGAGGATATTATGAAAAAGTTAACAGGTAATCAGACTCGTGCATTATTCCTTGAATATTTCAAGAAACAGGGACATATGGTTGAACCAAGTGCTTCATTGATTCCCCATGATGACCCAACATTATTATGGATCAATGCAGGTGTAGCGGCATTAAAGAAATATTTTGATGGTACAGAAAAACCAGCATGTAATCGTATCACAAATGCACAGAAATCTATTCGTACAAACGATATTGAAAATGTAGGGAAGACAGCACGTCACCATACATTCTTTGAAATGTTAGGTAACTTCTCTATTGGTGACTATTTTAAGACAGAAGCAATTCATTTTGCATGGGAATTCTTAACAGGTGAAGAATGGCTTGCTTTTGATAAAGATAAACTATATATCACTGTTTATAC
>NZ_DAWDDM010000043.1:0-10698 GCF_052354645.1 Catenibacterium sp. | reverse complement strand
ACATACGTTCTATGTTTGTTATTATGAAAATGGACATCCTTTATTTAAGGAACATGACATGACTTTAGAAGACTTTGCACAATTACGTGCTGAATATGAAGACTTTGAACTTGTAGGTGAAGTAGGCTGTCTTGGATTAAATGAAAAAGAATGTAATCTTTGTGCTAATATTTATGCATTAGCTCAGATGGCTGATCCAATCAAGAATGTTGATCTATTAGTACCAACTTATATTAAAGATGTTGAGGCTAAGAAAGCATGTTATTAAGAGAAATGCAGGAAGAAGATCTTGATGAAATTGAAAGACTAGAAGGGTTATTATTTACCCCTGCCTGGTCTAAAGAAGATTTTCTTCATGAATTAAAGACAAATGATTATGCTCATTATTATGTTCTTGTAGATGACAAAATTGTTGGTTATGCAGGATTCTGGTATGCTTATGAAAACTGTGAACTGACTACAATTGGTATTGATCCAAATTATCAGGGAAAAGGTCTTTCTAAGTTATTGATGGATTATGGATTAAAAGAAGGACATAATAAAGGATGTATGAATTATAGTTTGGAAGTACGTGTATCAAATGAACGTGCGATTCGTTTATATAAGAAGTATGGCTATGAGATATGTGCTATACGTAAAGATTATTATGCAGACCATGAGGATGCCTATCTCATGGTAAGAAAGGAGAAAAAATAATGGCTGTTATTCTAGCTATTGAATCAAGCTGTGATGAAATGAGTGTTGCAATTCTTAAGGATGGAAAAGAGTTATTAAGTCATGTTGTTGCATCACAGATTGATATCCATAAACAATATGGTGGTGTTGTTCCAGAAATTGCCAGTCGTAAGCATGTTGAATGTGTCAGCACTGTTTTAAAGGAAGCACTTAGTCAGGCAGATATTTCTATTGAGGAGATTGATGCAATTGCAGTCACTAAAGGACCAGGACTTGTAGGTTCTTTGCATGTTGGGATGCAGGAAGCCAAGACATTGGCTATTTACTTAAATAAGCCTTTGATTGGTGTACATCATATTGCGGGGCATATTTATGCCAATGAACTAGTAAATGATATTGAATATCCTGCAATGGCATTAGTTGTTTCAGGAGGACATACAGAACTTGTTTATATGAAAAAGGAATTCTCTTTCGAGGTCATTGGTACAACATTTGATGATGCGATTGGAGAAGCCTATGATAAGGTAGGACGTGTTTTACATCTTCCATATCCTGGAGGACCTGTATTAGATAAAATGGCACATGAGGGAACTCATAGCTATACACTTCCTAAACCACTTGATGATGGAAGCTATAACTTCAGCTTTAGTGGCTTAAAGAGCGCTGTCATCAACTTAAAGCATAATGCGGACCAAAGAGGAGAGAAAATCAATGGCAATGACTTAGCCTGCTCATTCCAGGATGTGGCTATGGATACGATTGCTTCTAAAGCTTTAGCAGCTGCTCATGATCTTGGTGTAAAGCAGATTATTGTAGCAGGTGGTGTAAGTGCGAACAAAGGTCTCAGAGAAAAAATGAGTACAAGTGATATTCCTGTTATTTTTCCACCATTGAAGCATTGTACAGATAATGCAGCAATGATTGCATCTGCTGCAAGTATCATGTATAAATATAATATGTTTGCCCCTTTGGACTTATCTGTTAAGCCGGACTATGACTTGGAGGCGGAAAGTGTAGGAGATAACTATGAGTAATGAAAAGAAACAGAAAATTTCACGTGCGACGATGACACGTTTTCCTGTTTATTTGAAGGCTTTAAGAGTTATGGGACATGAAGGTAAAGAAAACTTCTTATCGAGTGAACTTGCAGAAGTTACTCATATCCAGGATACGACTATTCGTCGTGATTTTGGCTTTT
The DNA here is from genome assembly GCF_052354645.1 of Catenibacterium sp. NCBI lineage: Bacteria > Bacillati > Bacillota > Erysipelotrichia > Erysipelotrichales > Coprobacillaceae > Catenibacterium > Catenibacterium sp. The sequence continues at coordinate 8,825 of NZ_DAWDDM010000043.1, read as the reverse complement.
TACCTCAGAAGAATACACTTGGTAAAAGAGGCTATGGTTATGATACAAAAGAGATGATTGAAACGCTCAGTGATTTCTTAGGTTTAGGACTTGATGAACCTATTATTCTCATTGGTGTAGGTAACTTAGGTTCAGCTATTTTGAAATATAACCGCTGGAAATATACAGTGGGACAGATTGTCTGTGCTTATGATAAAGATGCTAATATTGAAGGTGAACGTTTTGGTGTTAAGATTCATAAGAGTGACGATTTGGAAAAGACATTCCCGAAGGACTGTAAGATTGCGATTCTCGCAATTTCTGATAATGTACAGGAAATGGTGGATCGTTTAGTGGCATTAGGGATTAAAGGCATTGTAGACTTCACCCACTCTCATTTCATTGTACCTCAGGGAGTAGAAGTACAGAATGTGGATGTTGTTGTCGCAATACAAGAATTAGAATTAAAAATGAAATCAAATACAAAGGAGTAAGAAGGATGTTTGAATTTATGACAGTAAGAGAACTTTATGAAATCTGTCGTGCAGATAACGCTGTAGAAACAGATAACGTAGAGTATGTAGAATTAGAAGGATGGGTAAGAACAAATAGAGATAGTGGTAAACTAGGATTCATCGCATTAAATGATGGTTCTTATTTTAGAAACTGTCAGGTTGTTTACTTAAAAGAAAAATTAAAGAACTTTGATGAAGTTTCACATATCTCAACTGGTTCAGCTATTCATGTATTAGGTAAGTTAAAATTAACACCTGATGCAAAGCAGCCATTTGAAGTAGAAGCCACTGAAATTATTCTTGAAGGTGACTGTGATAGTGATTATCCATTACAGAAGAAGAGACACTCTTTTGAATTTATGAGAGAAATCCCTCATTTAAGACCAAGAGCAAACTCATTCTATGCTATCTTCAGATTAAGATCTGTATTATCTATGGCTATTCATGAGTTCTTCCAGGATCAGGGATTCGTATATGTACATACACCACTCATTACATCTAATGATGGTGAAGGTGCTGGAGAAATGTTTAGAGTCACAACTATTGATGATACTGATTTCTCTAAGGATTTCTTTGAAAAAGAAGCTTACTTAACAGTAACAGGACAGTTACATGTAGAAGCATTCGCTATGGCATTTAGAGATGTATATACTTTTGGTCCTGCATTTAGAGCCGAAAACTCAAATACATCAAGACATGCCAGTGAATTCTGGATGGTAGAACCAGAAATCGCATTTGCGGATCTTGAAGATGATATGTGTTTAATTGAAGAAATGGTTAAATATTGTATTCAGTACTGCTTAGATAATGCTCCAGAAGAAATGAAATTCTTTGAACAGATGGTTGACCATGATTGTATCAACCGTATCACAAAGGTTAGAGATTCTCACTTTGCACGTATGACTTATACAGAAGCTATTGATCATCTATTAAAAGCTGATGTGAAGTTTGACAACAAGGTTGAATGGGGTATTGATTTAAATGCTGAACATGAACGTTATATCTGTGAAGAAGTTGTAGGTGGTCCTGTATTCTTAACAGATTATCCAAAAGAAATCAAAGCGTTCTATATGCGTTTAAATGATGACAACAAGACAGTTGCAGCATGTGACTTATTAGTACCAGGCATCGGTGAATTAGTTGGTGGTTCACAGAGAGAAGAACGTTATGATGTTCTTGAAAAGCTTATGGATGAAAAGGGCATGAACAAAGAAACACTACAGTGGTATATGGATTTACGCCGCTTTGGTGGATGTAAGCATGCTGGATTCGGTTTAGGTTTTGACCGTTTCTTAATGTATTTAACTGGTATGGCTAACATCAGAGATGTAGAACCATTCCCACGTACACCACGTAACTTAAAATTCTAAAAGACCACATACGTGGTCTTTTTTCTTAAAGGAAGTACTATTATGGATGAATTTAGTGGCATTAATGCTTTTTTTAATATGATTTATCATCATGACCGTGCTTTTTCTCGTGCTTTATTGGATTACCAATCTTTTAATGATTATCGACAGTGGTTAAGAAATCATCACATAGAATTTAAAGAACTTGATATGATTGATGAGTATTCATTCAGTATGATTCGTCCTGGTATGACAATCAAGGACGTATCCATGCTGACACATACTAATTTACAAGAAGGCTTACAACGTATCCGTTCTTTCCTTAAAGATAAGATTTTCTTATTTCTTATTCCTGGTATTAATAAAGAAATTAAAGACTATTCTTTTACAGGGGTGGACTATATCTTTACAATAAGCAAACCTTTTAAGCAGGAAGACTTGTCGTTCTTAGATCCATTTCCTGGACTACTCGAAGCTTTATTTTATGCAGATGAATGGCCTGGAGGACTCATATTTAATTCTCAACATGCAGCCTTTTATCCATTACATAGTATTTCCCAGGCAAAGGCATTACAAAAGAGAATCGATGAGAAGACAATGTTTAATAAAGAAGGTCATTCTTCATTTATTTATCAGTTATCTGATTTACATCTAGGCCCTAAAAAGAAGCTGAAAGCAGTCTCTAATTTACTAGATTCATTAGATGAATGTGATCAATATGCACAGAGTTCTCATCAAAAGCAGGTCTTTATTACAGGAGATCTTATGAACTCTCCTAATACAAAGAATATGTATCAGGCCAATAGCTTTATGACAATGATTAGGAAGAGATATAAGGCAGATATCAGCTTTGTGTTAGGTAACCATGATATGATAGTAAAAGGCCTGAGTATTGGTGGAAGACAACGTACAAAAGTCATAGCCTATTTACTAGGTGAAAAGATCAAGGTTATAGAAAAAGATAAGATTGTACTTGTAAAGATAGATTCTAATGCTGGTGGTAACTTAGCTAGAGGAATGATCACAAGAAGACAATTAGACCAAATAGACTCAGAACTTGCAGGTATAGAAAATCTAGAAAATTATACGATTGTGGTCTTACTACACCATCATGTATTTAAAGTCTCTAAGTCAGACTTCTTAAAAATACAATGGCGTGAAAAATCTATATTTGGAACTATATTGGATAAATCTAAAGCACTTGTAGATGCAGAAATGTTTGCCACATGGCTTCAACAGCGTCATATCAAATATGTGCTTCATGGTCATAAGCATGTGCCTTATTTCATGAATAAGAAAGGTACATACTATATCTCAGCAGGAAGTGCAACAGGCGGTTTAAAAGAAAGTGAAAGTCATTACTATTCTTATAATGTATTGCGTTATGATTATATGGATAAGAAGATGAAAACATGTCTGATCTTCTATGATGATAAAAAGAAATCAGAAAGGCAACGTGTTGAAGTATATTTAATGGAGGAAGATGAATGAAATTAGTTGATAAAATGAAAGATGAACGCTTAGGGATTGCGATTTTATATAATTTCTCTAAGGGATATGAAAAACCTGTTCCTATGGAACTTTATGATATTGTATTACCTTTTATCTATCATGATGCATTTAGAAAAGAAATTTTAAAGCATGAGACATTAAAAGATGTTATTGAAGCATCAATTGAAGCAGATCCACATTTTAAAGAAGTGATATTAGAAGCCGTTAATGATGATGAAGGCATTACTTCTAAAGCATTAGGTATGGCTATGATGGGTGGAATGCTCACATATGAGATGATTGATGGAAAAGTTTGTGGGAAATTACATGAAGCTGAAGTTTTAGACTTTAATGAATGTATTATTTTTGGTAAGATGATGCAGGACCATACAAAAGAAGAAATTCTTGATTTATTACATCAGGAACTTCGTATTGTCTTCTTGCAGGTAGAAACACTTGGAAAAGATGTGGATACACATATCTTTGATGATCTTGGAAGAGTGACTTATCATGAAAATGTAGACCAGTTAGATGTCATTTCTCTTTGTAAGGATGCAGATATTGTTATTACAAATAAGAATCTGTTTAGAAAAGTAGAAATTGACCGCTGTCCATATCTTAAGATGATTGCTGTTACAGCCACTGGTACAAACAACATAGATTTAGATTATGCAAAAGAAAAAGGAATCCGAGTAGCTAACGTAAAAGGATATTCTACTGAAGCTGTTGCCCAGCTTACTCTTGCATTATGTCTAGAACTTATTGAACATACATCACGCTATGATAGTTATGTAAAATCACAGCAATATGAAAAAGATAAGGTCTTCTCATTCTTTGGTTACTCGTTTCATGAATTATCTACTATGACTTGGGGAATTGTTGGTCTAGGCGCAATCGGTCAGCGCGTTGCACGTATTGCGGAAGCATTAGGATGTCAGGTGCAGTATTATTCTACAACTGGACATCATCAGGATGAACACTTCAAACAGGTGGATTTTGATACATTACTTAAAACAAGTGACATTATTTCTATTCATTCACCTCTTACAAAAGAGACAGAACATTTATTTGATGCAGAAGCTTTCAAGAAGATGAAAGATACAGCTTATCTCATTAATGTAGGACGTGGTCCTATTATCGATGAAGAAGCATTAAGTGATGCATTAAATAATAACCTTATTGCTGGAGCAGGTTTAGATGTATTTGAAAAAGAACCACTTCCTTCAACAAGCCCTTTATATAGTGTTGATTCTCAAAAGGTCGTTTTCACACCACATGTTGCATGGGGTTCAGTAGAAGCAAGACATCGTTTGATTCTTGAAGTACGTGAAAACATTATCGCTTTTATTAAAGGCGAGGACCGTAATAACTGTTAAAAAAGAAAAGGAGGAGCCTATAAGAAGGCAAGTGTACGGTCAGAGATGATCGGAATTAACGTCTGTGGACTAGCGATAGGTTGAAACAGAAACATTTGTTTATTGTAGCATTTAAAAAATGATTCAAATTATTATTGTATGTATTTTAGTATTACTTGGTATTTACTGTTTTAAGGTTTATCCATTAGAAAGAAGAAATACCAAAAAGCTCGCATTTAGTGCTTTAATTATTATCATCACATTGATTTTGAAGAGACTTACTATTATGGTACCGTTATTTGGTGCTGAAAGCTTAAAGATTGGTTTTGAATATATTCCTGTTATGTTAGCAGGTGTGATTCTTTCACCTAGCTACGCTTATCTCATTGGTTTAATTACTGATTTACTTGGTTTAGTAATATCTCCAACAGGATTCCCATTCTTTGGATTTACACTCAATCAGGTACTGATTGGTTTAATCCCATCATTGATTGCTGTAAAAGTAAAGAATGTAGATGGAAAACGATTCAGTAAGATTGTATGTCTCATGATTGCATTATTTGGTGGAGCAGGATCGCTTTTTGTTGCTTTACAAAAAACAATCTCTATCGGTAAAGTCATTTATACATTAACATTTTTACAAAAAGGTGTTATGATTGGGCTCTGCCTTATTGCCTCTATAGGTTTTATCTTGTTCATGTTGAAACGCACAAAGAATATGAAAGACAATGATGTGTCATTATTTGGTACTTGGCTATTAAGTGTTATTCTAGTAGAACTAGCAATTACATTCTGTTTAACACCTTTCTGGCTACAGATTATGTATGGCATTCCATTTGTGGTATCTGTAAGTATTCGTGTGATTAAGGCATGCTTTATTATTCCATTAGAAATCATTATTGGATTCCCATTATTGAAACAGATGGATAAATTATATAAATAGGAGTAAAGATATGGAATACCAGGTCACTGTAGACCAGTTTACTGGGCCGCTTGATCTTTTGCTTCATCTAATAAAAGAACATGACATGGATCTTCTTGATCTTGATGTAGCGGCTGTATGTGACCAGTATCTCGCTTATATTCAAACAATGGATCCTTCACTCTTAGAAGCTGTCTCTGAATATTTAGTTATGGCAGCCTGGCTTATTGAAATGAAAAGTAAACTATTACTTCCTAAGCCAGAAATAGATGAAGAAGATGATTACGAAGCAGAAAGAAAAAGAATGATTGAAAGACTGATTGAAAAGAACCGTATTAACGGTATCTTAGAAGCCTTTGAGGCTTCTTACGATAAACGTCAGACAATGCATTCTAAAATACCTTCAGCACTTGAAGAATATCTTCCTAGTGGTGAAGAAACTATTCCTGAGGGAATGGAAGTATATGATCTCATCAAGGCAATGCAGAGAGTGATGCAAAGACGTGCATTACTCCAGCCCCTTGAATCAAAGATTGCACGTGTAGAAATATCTATTGATGAAAGAACTGAACAGATCAGAAGCTATTTCTTACGTCATAAAGATAAAACTGTTGATTTTGAAGACTTGTTTGATGAAGGAGATCGCTATTTTGCGATAGTAACATTCCTTTCTATTCTTGTCTTAGTAAAAAACAGTGAATTATTGATTACTCAGAGTGGTAATTTTGAAAAGATTTATTTGAAAGGAACAAGCTATGGACAAGAATGAGTATTTATCAGTCATAGAAGGTATGCTTTATATCTATGGTGATGAAGGTGTTACAATTAAAGATGTTGCGGAAGCATTAGAAATCACTAAGAAAGAAGCATATGAATTGATGGATGAATTACTCTCTCTCTATGCTTCTAAAACAGTTAAGGGTGTAGATATATGTGATTTTGGTGGTACTTATAAGATGGTCACATTGCCTCAGCATGATGTCTATTATAAAAAGATGATGACTACAAGTGGTAGAAAACTATCTAAATCAGCTTTAGAAACATTAGCTATTGTGGCTTATTATCAGCCTGTTACTAGAATTCGTATTGAAGAAATACGTGGTGTAGGCTGTGAATCAATGATTCGTAAGCTTTTAGCACAAGCCCTTATTAAAGAAGTAGGACGTGATGATTCACCAGGTAAACCAGTCTTATATGGTGTTACTGATGAATTCATGGATGCTTTTAATTTAAAGAGCTTAGATGAATTACCAGAACTTAAAGAAATTGAATCTGAATTTGATGAAGAAGATATCTTCAATACAAAATATCAGGAAAAGGTAGAAGAAAAGCCAGAAACGAATTAGTTTCTGACTTTTTTTATGATTTACATTCTTTTAATAGTTTTAAACGACGTTTATAATATTCAATCTTTTCTTTAACCTGTTTCTTTACAGCTACAGAAGTTGATTCTGCAAGAGAAATGGTACCAAGCATGATCAAGAGTGTCACGATTGGCATTCCAAATAAGAATAACTTAGAATGACTAATAAAGAAAAGGATACCTAATACGACAATACTTATTAATGCATATCTTAATGTACGCATACCTAAGCAATAGCTATATATTTCTGCTCTCACATTATTGTAGGAATTCTCTAAGAAAGTAATGACCTCCTCACAGCTTTCTACATCAAGTGAAGCATCATCAATATTTGTTTCTATTTCAATGTGAAATGCCATAGTTCTACCTCCAATTCTCTACCATTATAACATTGAATTATAAAAAGAAAAGACATATACTTAAGAATGATTTTGTGTTATAGTGGTAGACACACAGAAATGAGGAAAATACAGTGCATATATGGGGACATTTTAAAACAATCACAAAACATAAGATATTAGTAGGAAAGCTATGCTTTAAAGTACATTTATATAAGCAGGGCTTATTACATGACTTATCTAAATATACTCCTACTGAATTTATTACAGGAATCAAGTATTATAAGGGTACTTATTCTCCTAATAGTGCTGAAAGAAATGAGAAAGGCTACTCAACAGCCTGGCTTCATCATAAAGGCCGTAATAAACATCATTGGGAATATTGGGTGGATTTTACTAGAAAAGGGCAGGTACCTGCTAAAATGCCTTATAATTATGTACTAGAGATGTTCTGTGATAGAGTTGCAGCAAGTAAGATATATGAAGGAAAGAATTATACAGATGCCTTTCCTCTACAATACTATGAATCAGGACAATATTCATATATATTACATCCTGAAACACGTGCCTTACTTCGTTTCATGCTTGTCTATTTAAAAGATCATGGACTTGATGATACAATCAAGATGATTAATAGACATCATGATTATGATGAATATTTTGTTGAATTTAAGGACGATTTCATGTAGATTAATTAATGGAAAAGAAAGGGTGAAAGCAATGGAAGAAAGATTACAAAAAGTCATTGCACAGAGTGGTTATACTTCACGTCGTAAAGCAGAAGAACTTATTCAGCAGGGTAAAGTCACTGTGAATGGTGAAGTGGTAACAGTGCTTGGTACTAAGGTCACTAAGAAAGATACAATCTGTGTCAATGGAAAAATTATTAATAAAGAAGATAAAGTTTATTATTTATTTTATAAACCAGAAAAATGCGTGTGTACTATGAGTGATGAACATGATCGTACATGTGTAGCTGATTATTTTGCAGATAGTAATGAGAGAGTTTATCCAGTAGGAAGACTTGACTATGATACAACAGGTGCTTTATTTATGACAAATGATGGTGAATTTGCGAACCTTATTATGCATCCATCTAGTCACTTAGAAAAAGTCTATGAAGTATCTGTTAAGGGATTACTTACCAAGGCTGAAAAGAACCAGCTAGAAAAAGGTATCTATCTAGAAGGTGTTAAAACATTACCTTGTGAAATTGCGATTACTGGAAATGATGAAGAACATGGTACAACTATGTTGATGATCCGTTTGGTAGAAGGTAAGAACAGACAGATCAAGAAGATGTTTGAAGAAGTAGGACATCCTGTGAAGCGTTTAAGAAGAATTATGATTGGTCCAATCGACTTAAAGGGATTAACTCCTGGTACTTATCGTCGTTTAAAGCCTAAAGAAGTCAATGTACTACGTACTATGGCTTTAAAAAAGAAGAACGCAAACAAAAAATAAAAGAGGCTGTCTCGAAATAAATGACAGTTTTCCAAAATAGAAAAATGCG
>NZ_DAWDDM010000042.1:0-10754 GCF_052354645.1 Catenibacterium sp. | reverse complement strand
TGACTTAAGATTTAATACTAATCCAAATACAAACCAATATGTTAATACTTGAATAATTGGATTCGCAAAGTTCCAGAATAAACCTAACTTTGAATCACGCATGTCAGCTAGTACTTCATATTTCGAAATAGAATAAATACGAAATAAGTTCTCGCTGTTTTCTTTGATTACATATTTTACAGCCTCTAACACGTTGGATCCTCCTTAATAATCTATCTTAATATTTATACAGCATTATACTTCAAAAAGCAATATTAGCCTTTTTTATTATACTTTATTTATACGTAAAAAAAAAGGAGGGATATCCCCTCCTAGATGAATTATTTAGTCATCCAGCTTTCATCATGTGGATCAACTTTCCATGCTTTAAGCTTTTCTAATGCTTCTTCTTTAATGTAGTTATGTTCTACAGCAACAGGAAGAAGTGCATCATAGTTAGATAAAGTTACGAAATGACAATCCTTATCTGCGAAGTTCTTGATAGAATCCTTTAAACCATAAGTGAAGATAGCAACTAGTCCTAATACTTCACATCCAGCTTCTCTTAATGCATCTACTACTTCTAAAGAAGATCCACCAGTAGAAATTAAGTCTTCTACTACTACAACCTTCATACCTTCTCTTACAACACCTTCAATACGGTTCTGACGTCCATGAGACTTATTTGAACCACGTACATATCCCATTGGTTTATTTAAGATATCAGCAACTAATGCAGCATGAGCGATACCTGCAGTTGAAGTACCCATTAATACTTCACAATCAGGATAGTTTTCCTGTACTAATTCAGCTAAACCTTTTTCGATATCATTTCTTACTTTTGGATAAGATAAAGTTAATCTATTATCACAATAGATTGGTGATTTAATACCTGAAGCCCAAGTAAATGGTTCATCAGGGCTTAAGAATACAGCCTTGATACTTAATAAATCTTTCGCAATTAATTCTTCTCTACTCATTATTATTCTCCTTGAAATTGATTAAATACTTCTTTATAAGCAGCTACTGGATCAGCTGCCTTAGTAATTGTACGACCTACTACAATATAGCTAGAAGTCATATCTTTAGCCATAGCTGGTGTAGTCACACGCTTCTGGTCATCTTTAGCATCGCTTGCAAGTCTGATACCTGGAGTTACTGTTAAGAAATCTGCTCCTACTGCATCATGAATACCTTTAGATTCTAATGGTGAGCATACAACACCATCAAGTCCTGCTTCTTTTGCATTCTTAGCCCATCTGATTGCGACATCCTGAATAGGTTCATGAATACCTAATTCATCATCTAATACTTCCTGGCTTAAAGAAGTAAGACATGTAACTGCAATACATAAAGGACGATCCTTGCCCTTTTCTTCTTCTAAACCTTCAATTGCAGCCTGCATCATAGCCTTAGAGCCTGAAGCATGAACATTCACGATATCAACATCAAGACGTGCTAAGTTCTTCATAGCCATCTTTACTGTATGAGGAATATCATGTAACTTCAAGTCTAAGAAGATTGAATGTCCTCTTTCTTTGATAGCCTGAATGATTGCAGGTCCTTCTCCATAGAAGAGTTCCATACCTACCTTCACAAAGAGCGGTTCATCAAATTTATCTAGGAATTCAAGAACATCAGCTTTGTTTTTGAAATCGAGTGCAATAATTACTCTGCTTTTAGTCATAAACTACCCTCCAATTTTTTTATTCTCTATGAAGTATATCATAAAACATATAAACCTGGGAGATTTTTAAAAATATTATTATAAAAACTTAGCAGATGTTTTGGTGAATATATTGTAATAACCATATAAAAATGATATAAATTAAAAATGAAAGAATTTTATAAGGAGTGAATATTTTGAACAAATCTAAATCGATTGTTAAGCAGGCTTCTATCCTTGCACTCGCAGGTATACTTGTTCGTATTATCGGCGTCTTATATAGAAGTCCATTAACCGCTTTAATTGGTGATGAAGGGAATGGGTATTACTCTACAGCATATAACATCTATGCGATGGTATTACTTATTTCTTCTTACAGTATTCCAACAGCTATTTCTAAGCTAATCAGTGAGAAGCTCGCTCTTCGTCAGTATAATAATGCCCGTAAGATTTTTAAATGTGCACTGATCTATATTGTTGTCGTAGGTGGATCTGCTGCCTTGCTTACATTTATCTTAGCCCCTTGGATTGTGACTGAGAATGCAGTATTCGCATTAAGAATTTTATGTCCTACTATTTTCTTATCTGGTTTAGTAGGTGTATTAAGAGGTTATTTCCAGGCTTATTCTACAACTGTTTATACATCAGTCTCACAGATTATTGAACAAATGTTGAATGCTGTTGTTTCTGTTGGTGCTGCTTATTTATTTATTCAGCCATATGCAAATAATCATACATTACTAGCAAGTCGTGGTGCCGGAGGAAGTGCCTTAGGTACTGGATTTGGTGTTCTTGTTGCTCTTATCTATATGGTATGTGTTTACCTTAGAAAAGGCAGACATATGATTGATGAAACAGACGCAGATCCTCGTGTGCAATCAGGCAAAGCCATCTTCCGTTCTATTTTAAATATAGTCACACCAATCATCATTTCTACATGTATCTATAACTTAGTTTCTACTATCGATATGTTTATCTTCTATGGTATTATGCAGGCACGTGGTGTTGCACTGATTGATGTTGTTAAACTTTATGGTGTTTATGCAGGTAAATTTGTTGTGTTGATGAATGTTCCTGTCGCTCTCGCAAGTGCTATGAGTACAGCTACTATTCCAGCTATTTCTAGTTCATATGCATTAAAAGATTTAAAAGAAGTACGTGCAAATATTAAAAATAGTACTTTTATTACTATGCTTATTTTAATTCCTGCTGCTGTAGGCATGGGGGTTCTTGCTTATCCTGTAATGGGATTAATCTTCCCACAGCCTAAAACTTTAAAGATTGCATCTACTGCACTGACTCTAGGTGCTCCTGCGATTGTCCTTTATGGTTTATCTACTTTATCTAACGGTATCTTACAGGCAATTGGGGCAGTTAAAGTTCCTTTAAGAAATGCAGCTAAAGCTTTAGTTGTCCATGTTGTGATTTTAGTATTAATGCTTGTATTAGTACCATCACAGTTCCTAGATGTAGGTATTTATTTACTTGTTATTGGAACTATGCTTTATGCTTTACAAATGTGTATAAGTAACCAATATGCTTTAAATAGATTAGTAGGTTATCATGTTAATTTTAAAACAGCTGTCTTATTACCATTAGTTGCTTCTATTTTAATGGGTGCATGTGCCTATGGTTCATATTATCTACTTTTCAAGATATTCCATCGTGTCTTTATTCCACTTATTCTTGCAATAATAGTAGGTGTAGTTGTCTACTTCTTCAGTATTCTATTTATCTTCAAGGATCATTTAGAAATGTTGAGTGGTGTGCCTTATGTAGATAAAATTATTCGTAAACTATTTAAAAACAAAGCTTAAAAAAATCCAGACACCTGTCTGGATTTTCTTATGCCTTCTTTTTATCGATTAAATCACATACATCTTTCATTGTATGAATAGACATTAATTCCTCATCAGAGAATTCAATTCCTAATTCTTCTTCTAAGTCCATAATTAAATCTACAACATCAAGAGAATCAATACCTAAATCTCTTAGGTTAGAATCTAATGTAAGTTCCTGGCCTTTTAATTTACTGCTTAAAGCTTCTTTGATTTTATCGAAATAATTCATGTTGTTCACCTCACAACACTAATTATAACGCAATTTTCCCCACAATTACAATATACTTGTCACATAATCAAAAAATGCATTAATAGCTGCTTCTTGTCGGCGATAATAAGTAGCACGGGAATAATATGTCTTCCACCAATGTTTATGTTCATAGAAATAGTCTTCTAGTATAATATGATAATACTCATCACCAATAATAGATTGAGATTTTTCAATAAATATAATTCGTTTAGTGAGTTCCTGTTTTAATTGTATTCTATGAAGTAAATAGTCTTCTTTAGAGGACGATGAAGTTTGATAGTAATCTTCATAGTTAATTGAAGGATATAAGTTAGCATGGTTTAATGAGTTAAGTATATTTTTGTCTTTCTCATATTGTTTAAGTAATAATCTAATGATTCTGATTTTTTCTTTCTTGTTCATAAAAAAACACCTCCTATAGGTATATACCTTATAAGAAGTGTTTTTTCTCATTAAATGATAAAAGATTGTTTAATATCTTCAATATCTTCTTCAGACATACCGATATGGTATAAATAAGCTTTGGCACTGCCATAATGTTCTCTTAGATAATCTAAGAAGATCATCATATAACGTGGTGAAGATGTAAGGAAGTTTTCTGTATCTTCATCCATCATTTCTTTAAGTGCTTCTATGATTTCATGGTTATTGGCATAAGATTCACTATAGTCCTTAACGATATCATGATCGTAACATCCTGCAAGTTCTAGTAATAATGCCGCAATAATACCTGTACGGTCTTTACCAGCACTACAATGGAATAAAACACCTTCATATAAATGATCCTTAAAGACATCAAAGACAGCTTTGATCTGCTTCTGATGTGCTTCTAACATATAAATATAAACACCGCCAAGATCTTTATATTCTTTTACTTCGCTTGGTACGACCTTAACGACTGCATCATCCATTAAATTGATTTCAATATTTTCTACATCACGATAGTCTTTAAATGGTGATGGCTGGGCTTCTTTTTCAAAATCAGAACGTAAATCAATAGTCACACGCACACCATAATCATAAAGCTTTTTTAGATCTCCTTCAGTCGCATTAGCGGGTGAAGATGCACGGATATAATGATGGCTTTTTGTATAATAGCCTTCCTGTGTTTCATATCCACCTAGATCTCTTGTATTTGTCATCTTATCTAGAGCGATTAAACGCTCTTCACTTGTCATATATTGCATATTTACTCCTCAAAAGGTCTTACTCTTAAAGTAACACCTATTTCATCTGTAATTTTCTGACATGCTTCAATCTTTTCTTCACCAATAATATCAACAACAGTTAATACAACATTTGGTACATAAGCCTTACATTTCTTTGCGAAATCAAGCATATCATCAAAAGAAGAGATACCAAACTTAGAACGTGTCAATTCTAGGAATTCTTCTTTTGTAGGGGCATTTAATGAGATAGAGACTGTATCAAAACGTCCTTTGTATTCTGGAGTAACGTCTCTACCATAAATATCATTAGCTAAACCATTCGTATTAATACGAATCTTCATATCCTTCTTAACAGAACGGATATAATCAATGACTTCTTTGATATCATCCCATCTTTCCATTGGTTCACCAAATCCACAAAAGACGATTTCTTTAAAATCATTGAGATTGTATTTCTTAAACTCTTCAATAATCATTTCTTTAGAAGGTTCTTCTTTTAACCATAAAGAGTTATTTTCCATCATCTCTTTAGTTTGTCTTAAACAGAATGTACATGCACATGGACAACGATTTGTTGTATTTACATAGCATGTAACTCCTTTAGTAGAGTCTAAATGTGAAAGATCAATATAAGTATTTTTATAAAGTGTATATAAAATAGTCATGTTAGAAATCTCCTAATTCACTTAAATATTGTTCAAAGCATAAGCCATAATAAGTTGGTGTGCCTATTTCTTCACTATAGGCGATACATTGAGACGAGAATTCAGTTGCTTTTTTGACACATTCATAAAAAGAATGATTATTTAAATAGCCTCCTGCAATAACACTTGATACGACATCCCCTGTCCCACTACGATCTGGTCCAATACGATCCACAATAATACTTGACGTTTTACCATGATCATAAATGAAATTCATAATATGTGAGGCATCTATTGGTATTCCTGTTACTACAATCATCTCTGGTCCTTTTAAAGAAAGTTCATAACACATTTGACCTAGTTCTTCTTTAGAAGGAATGACTTCAGGATAATCACGATCAAGTAGTGTCACTAGTTCTGTTAGGTTTGGTGTAAGAATATCTGCATAATGAACAAGGTTCTTCATACTCTCTGCCATTTCTTTACTATATGTCGCATATAAATGTCCATGATCTCCCATAACTGGATCTACTAATACAAATGTTTCTTTACGTTTAAAGGATTGAATGAAATCAATAACGATTTCTACCTGCTCCTTTGAACCTAGAAAACCAGTCGCAATGCCATCAAATTCTAGTTTCAAATCCTTATATGTCTGAATATATTCAGGCATATGTTTAGTATAGTCATCAAAGTGATATACAGGAAACTGCGTATGGGTTGATAATATAGCTGTAGGTACTGGTACAGCCTGAATACGCATAGTTGATATAATTGGTGCCATAACCGCAATAGAACATCTTCCAAAGCCTGTTATGTCATTAATTAAAGCCATTCTTTTTTGTCTCATAGTCTTACCTCGTACAAGTATTTTATCATATCGACACTTTTTTTCAATAACGATATAATAGAGATGAGGTGAAGGAAATGGATTTTAATGAAAATAAGTTAATAAATCAAACATATGAGAATGATTGGCTGATAGAAGAGACATACCGACAGAGTGATTTCCATCAATGTCATTTCAACAATATTACAACACAGGATATTGTGTTTGAGAATTGTTATTTCTATCAGACAGTGTTTAATCAATGTGATTTATCGAATATCAAATTTGATAATTGCATGTTTAGACAAGTACAGTTCAATAATTGCAAATTATTAGGAAGTGATTTTACTGAATCTAGCTTTGATCAGGTGATCTTCAATAATTGTTTATGTCATTTCGCAAATTTCTCTTTTATGAGAAATAAGGAGACACTGTTTAATCAATGTGATTTGAGTCAGGCTATATTTCAAGATACTACGCTGAATAAGACAAAATATAAAGAATGCAGAATGATTCAAACATCATTTCTTCATGCGCCACTTAAAAATGTAGATTTATCTACATGTATTATAGAAGCAATTGAAGCAACTCCTCAGGATGTGAGTGGTGCTATCATTGATGAAATGCAAGCATCTGCTTTTATACACTTATTAAATATCAAAATAAAAGAGGCATAGTGAAATGCCTCATCGAGTGAAATTCATATTCTCAAGGTAATTATTTCCTGCTGTCATATCATATTGGACAAGCTTATAGTCATTATATAACTCTTTTTGTGATGATGAGAGATCGTCATATTTGATCAATTCTCCATTATCATTAATCATAGCTGCATCAGATTCTTCTTTAGAACCTGCTGCGGCTTTTGTAGTTATAACAGGTAATTCATCTAGAACCTTTTCTAATAATGCACTATAAGGTGTTGTTTTAGTTAAGGTTTGTTTTTGTACAAGTGACATAAAATCAGTAGGTGCTACAAGATCATATTGTTTATAAATTCTTCTACCAAGATGTCTTCTTGCATATTTATTAGAATAGATAAAATAATCTGTCTGATGAAGAATATTATTATTGTTTGTATCCCAATAAATGCCAGGTAAATGATCACCATAGAAGACAAATGTGATAGGTTTATTAATACTATCTATCTTTTCAATAAAGTTCTTCACTGCTTCATCTGTATGATGAAGTCCCATCACATATTCTTCTACCATTCCTCTAACATAGTCATTAGTGACTGCATTACCACTTGCTGCATATTTTTCTTTACCATCATAGTAATTGTTGTCATATGGTAAATGGTTCTGCATAGTGACAAGGTTAATGAATTTACTACCTTGAGCATCTAAAATTTCATCTATTGTATTTGCATAAGCTGTTTCATCTGATAAATAAGCACTGCGATCAATAGAAGATTGATGCTTGATTGGATATTTAGAGCCTAAATACATAAACTTATTAAAGCCAAAATTTTGATAAACTGTTTGACGACTATAATAAACACCAATATATGGATGAATCGCAACCGCCTGATTAAATAGACGAGAAAAAGCATAGGCTTGATTTTGTGTTGGGACAAGCTGCGTATAAGGTGTTAAAGCAGCAGAGAAGAACCCTTGGTTTAAACCAGTTAAAGCCATATATTCCATATTAGCTGTTCCTCCTCCATAACCTGTACTATACATAAGTCCTGAAGTCGTTGTTTTCATTAAACTTCTAATATAAGGAATAGGGTCATTTGCAAGAGTAAGTTCAGGAATACGATATGGATCTGCAAAACTTTCAGATAGGCCCATGATTACAATCTGATCATCCCAGTCATTTCTTCTTCTCCTATTAATTCTTGCAGATTCTTGTACATATTTCTTATAGAGTTGTGTCATTGTTTCTTTACTATAGTTTTCTGGTTCATCCATAACAGAAACATCAATATTATTAAGGAACTGTAAAAGAGGACCATTAACCTTCGCACCAAATAGCTGATTAAAGAAATAAGGCTGATCTCCTAGATCACGCATTAATGCATTAACATAAGAGCCATCATGATTAAAAAGAAGTGTACCACTAAAGAATATAGAGGTTACAAGTACCCAGATGATACTCTTTTTAAGAGACATATGAATAGCATAAGGATGCTTCTTTTCTAAATAAATAATCAAAATAACGACTAAAACGACTAATGCAATACTTGCAATAATGATATTTTTACCCATCATTCCAAGTAAACTCTTCCAGGCTTTAATCATTGCAAGATCTCCTGGAATAATTGGTTCTTCACGATAAATAACCTTTAAGCGATTGGCTGCTGTAATAACAATCTGAGCAAAACCAGTAACTAAGACAGATACCCAATAACGTCTTGTAATAGCCATAAGGAAACGCGCTACTAAGACAAGCATGAGTGTATTAAGCAAGACAAAGAATTGTCTTGCGAAGAGTGTGTACCAGAAAATATTGTATGTTTCTATCGCATTGATTTCAATATTATAACTTGTATTCATTGCGATAAATGATGCAAAAGAAAGAATGTAAGCACATAGCAGCATAATGATATTGATTCTATGATTCTTTAAATGCTGCTTAATCAGTTGAGTTTCTTTAGTGAACCATTGATTACTTAATTCAAAGTCACTAAAATGTTCTTCTATTGATTTAACTACTCTTTTAACCTGTGGAAGTTGTTTAATAAGGAGTGTGACTAAGAAGATGACAAAGACAATGAGTAAAGCTTCTAATTCGCTTTGTCTAAACAATTTATTAAATGATGTTCCTACAAGATCTTCATTCCAGGATACAATGTTTTCTAATCGTCCTGCTCCAATTAAGACAAGAGAAGCAATAGGAATATAGCGAATAAAAGACCATTTATTAAAGAATGGAATATTTCTTAAAAGACGAATAAAATAAATAGCAATCATTACTTCAAAGAATGAAATTGATGTAGTAAAGCGTAATGCAGTGGACATATCTCCATGTACAATCTTAGAACATAATGGCATCATAGTGACACATAGCACATTCATTAAACAAAGGAGAATTAAAGAAATGATTGAAAAACGTTTTTCTTCTGATGCTTCGATTACACCTAGATAAAATAAAATAAATGTGAACGAGATACTATATCCATCACTTAATCCTAGTGAGTCAATACCACTTAGTGTTGGTAAGAGAAGAAGCGCTAAAAGAATCCATTTTAAATAGCGTTGGTTTACCTTCTTCATAAATGGATAACAAATCAAAGAGAGAATAACACCGGTGATTACAGGTGATACATTTCTAATTATTGGTAAGAAGATTGAATAGATTGCATTTGTATCTATTTTTTTGGTAAGCAAAAAACAAATGATTGTAGAGATGAGTCCTACAACAACCGTATAAAGCCATAGTTTAAGTGCTTCTGCAAGACTATTTTCTTTTTTAGAATAAATATATCCTAAGGATATAATAACAAGGTCTAGCCCTATAAGTGTGATGATATGCTGGACCTGGATGGTACTCATTAAAGTACCTACTTTACTTATATTGATATGTTTTGCATGGGATGTCCAAAAGAGCTGATCAAGAAGCATCAGTAGAGTCCCTATTATTAAAGATAGATGCGCTGTATGTGTCTTTTTCAAATTATTTACTCCTCTTCATATTTAACGCTAAATATTATATCATCTTAACAAAAAAATAGCATTAAACAATACAAGAAAATGCTAGAAAAAAAGGGACTTTTTTGTCCCTCAAAGTTATCTTTTCCATAATGTTTTAGAGAAAATCATCAACATTGGGAATATTTCTAATCTTCCTGCAAGCATATCAAAGCTAAGTACAAGTTTAGAAAAAGCACTTAGACTTGAGAAGTTACCTATATAAAAAAATCCCAACAATTTCTTGTTGAGATTCATTTTATTAATATGCTCTTGCAAAATAAACTACATGTTTTGCTTTTTTACCACAGCATGGACATACGCCATCTGCTTCTTCATGTTCATCGATACAACGTGAAGTTGCCTGATAAAGATCTTTGATCTTTAATTCGCATGCTTCTTCACCACACCAGTTCATCTTGACATAGCCACCCTTTTCATCTAATACTCGACCTACTTCTTCTAAAGTATTAACACGAGTGATATGGCTATTTAAGAATGCTGCTGCCTTATCATACATTTCCTGATGAATTGTTTCTAATGTATCATGGATTGCCTGTGGAAGATTTTCGTCTAAGTCCATCTGAGTCTTAACACCATCATTACGTTTTACAACAACACAATGACCATTTTCAATATCACGAGGTCCTACTTCAATACGTACTGTAATACCACGCATTTCTGCTTCAGAGAACTTTTTTATTTTTGTTTTATCACTTTGATCTACACTTACTCTCATAC
>NZ_DAWDDM010000041.1:0-10787 GCF_052354645.1 Catenibacterium sp. | reverse complement strand
ACTAATACCTTATATTCCACAGGAATACCTAGATTATCTTCATGAGTAGAAGTAATCCATACAATATGACATTTAGATTTATTTAGATACTGTAAGACCTTATGTCCCACATGCTCAAAATTACCATTTAATGAAATCACAATTGCGACAGAATCCTTAGTCATCTGTTTTGCACACTCTAATTGTCTTTCTGAATCCATATATGCAATCGTAAACTTTTCTAACATTAACAAGTCTGTCTGTAATAGAATAGCGGCACTTGTAGAAAACTGAGTTCCAAAGAAAGCGACTTCTTCATGATCATGAATTAAATGAAGTACTTCATCCAATATTTTCCAATCAAGGATTTTTGAAATTTCTTTAGTAGATTCAATAATCTGCTGCGCAAATTCTTCTGTTGCTTTTTCTGGTGAATGTGCCATACACTCTAAATCAATATTAATTAAATTATTGAACTTCTTATTATTAGAATGAAAACTATTGCATTCTTGTTTTAAGTGTGCAAAGTTTTCATATCCTAAAGCACGACAGAAACGTGAAATGGTTGCTGGAGACACAAAACATTCTTCTGCAAGTTCACTAATACGCATATCGGGAATACGATAAAAATTATTAGCCATAAACAAAGCTATAAAATAGTTTGTATCTGTTTCACTAGCTGTATCTAGATAGATCATCAGGCGATAAAATAAATTTTTCATATTTTCTCTCCTTCACGTTATTTATCTATATTATTATATAATACTTTTCAAATTAAAAAAAGAATGACATATGCACTATTTAGTAGAAATATGAACTGTATTCATATTAGGTTCACAATTCTCCGTTATATTCTTATATGTAGTTCACGGATACTCCCAAGTGACTACATAACTTCTCCCCCAAAAAGTTATTAAAAGGAAAATGACAGGCTTCCCCAGCATATACGGCCTGTCATTTTTTCTATTTCAAGACTTCTCTATAAACACGTAATACGTTTTTATAAAAGACTTTTTCTATTTCTTCAGTTGTAAGTCCTGCGTCTTTAAGTGCCTGTTCTAATTGAGGCAAGTAAGACGCATTTTTCATTTCTAAATTTTGTGAAATACCATCAAAATCAGAACCTAAACCAATACAATCAATACCAGCTAGATCTTTAATATAAAGAATATGCTTCACCATATCTTCAATACGTGATTTTTCTGCATTCTCACCTAAGAATCCTGCGGCATAATTAAGCCCCATCACACCACCACGATGAGCAAGTTTCAAAATCATATCATCACTCATATTACGAGCATGTGGGCATACAGCACGTGCATTAGAATGAGATGCCACAAAAGGTTTCTTGACGATATCTAATACATCATAGAAACACTTATCTGACATATGAGAGACATCAATGATCATTCCTAGATCTTCCATTTCTTTAATATAGGCTTTTCCTGCATCAGTGAGACCATGTTCATCATCACATGTATGATAGCCATGTGTATCATCATTCATATCAAAGTTAGGATATGTGAGTCCATTAATATGATTCCAGCTTAATGCCACCATACGTACACCTAAACGATAATAGTTTCTCAAATAAGAAAGGTCTTCATGAATCACAGCACCTTCTTCAATAGTAAGAAGCGCACTCATGACACCATTATGTGTATTGTCCATAATTTCATCATAAGTAGTGACAGGCTGAATCTTATCCTTATTCTTTCTCATTTCCTGATAGAAATAATCAATACATTTCATAACATGATTCACTGGATCTGCTGTTTCTTTTAATTCAGTAAAGATGGCAAAGTTCTGTAGAAGATAATCTCCTTCTTCCATCTTTTTTATATCAATATTTAAGTTATTTTCACTTAATGAGAGGTGATTCTTTTCCATCTCATAAAGTGTATCACAATGCATATCTACTACTTTCATTACTCTACCTCAAAAGGAATATCTAAAGTCTTATAGGCTTCTGTTTTATCCTGTGTTTCCTTAAGCCATGCAATGGCTTTTTTTAATTCTTCAGGGTCTTCTTCTACAATACCCCCTACTGCAACCTGTACAATATCATAAATAGACTGCCATAAATCATCAAAACTATGTGAATCCTGATCAGCCATTTCACTATCTACATATACATCTAAATCTCTACCTGTTTCATATGCTTCTTTTAATGTCATTTTTCTTTACTCCTTTATATATCCAAAATGAATACAAGCTTTATAAATACCATCATCATCAATATCTGCAGTTACATAATCTGCTTCCGCTTTAGTCATTGCATCACCATTACCCATACAAATTGACGAGGAGGCATGCTTCATCATTTCTATATCATTCTGTGAATCACCAAAACATACATAATAATCACTACCTAATACCTTTCCTAATTCCATAATACCTGTTGCTTTAGATACACCTGCAATGGCAACATCCGCAAAACAAGATAAGCCAGGTAATACTGAAATACCTTCTAAATCAAGAAATGGTTTATAGTCCCACCCTTTAGGTCCATAAATAATCATCATATCGACAAGATCAATCCCGTTATATTTTTCAACCGGCCCTATCTGGTTTCCAAAATAACGCTGTGTCTCTAAGACATATTCATCTGGTTCTTTTGTAATAATGCGATGTTCTTTCTTTAATGTTACTGCAAGATTGAGTTCATCTGCTTTTTCAATCGTACGAATAACATCCTCATTCTTAAAATGATGGGCATTGATTACTTTTCCTTTTCCATCAGTAATCAACTGACCATTATTAAATACAAAGCCATCCCAGTCCGCAATATCCTGTATACCAGTACGTAAGAAAGAATCTCTTCCTCTTCCTGTTGAAACAACGATTGGATATCCTGCTTCTTTTAATTTCTTAAGTGCAAGAATCGTTGAATCATATACTATATGTTCATCTGTCGTACCTCTAATAGTACCATCCACATCAAAACACATCATTGGTTTCATACCATCAACTCCTTACGCCTATTATACATAAAAAAGAAAAAGAATGCATCATGCATTCTTTATCCGATAATACCTAATTCTTTCATTTTTTCATGTACTGCTTTAATACCTGTTTCTTCATCTTCTCCATCGGCAGTAATCACAATCTTTGCCTTTGTTGGAATACCTAATGAAAGAACGCCCATCATCGATTTAAGATTCACAGTTTTACCTGAATAAGTTAAGTTAAAATCACTGTCGAATGTCTTTGCGACTTCGATAAGATCCATTGCAGGCGTCGCCTATAAACCTACTGGATCTGTTACGATGCATGCTAAAGTTTTTGCCATAAATTGTAACCCCTTTCATAACTATATTATACCACAATAAAAGGGGCATTAAATAAATAAACATAAAATTAAATAAAAAAAACGAACAAATTAATGTTCGTTGTTTACAGATGGCAGGGGCTACAGGAATCGAACCCGTATCAACGGTTTTGGAGACCGATGTTCTACCATTGGACCAAGCCCCTAAGTTAAACTGCTTGTTTATATTACCATACCAATTTCTAAAAAGCAATAGTAAAATACATAAGAAAATGATATTATTGTATGAGTGAGGTGAGTCTATGTTTTTTAAACGCAAAGAAGCAGTAAAAACAATTGAATTTAATCATGCTTATGAAGATTTTCAAAATAATATGAATATTATTCTTTTATGTGTAGATGATGATTTAAAGTTTGATGTCAGACATCCTGTTGATGCACAATGTTATCCTGCCAGATTAATTGATCAGCATGCTAAAAGGGATCTTGATCCTACTGCAACATATTATGTTTATGCACTTGCAGCTGGTACAGCACATGAAGGAGCAAGAAAATTAGTCAAAGCTGGATTTAAGGTCTTTGATTTAGGATCTTTAGTAGATTTCAAAGGACCTGAAGAAGGTAATTCTGTCAAACAAAAAAGACATAAACATTAAAGAAGGACTATAAAATTCATAGTCCTTCTTTTTCATATTATTTTAAATCTTCACCATTTGTTTTGATGACTTTCTGATACCAGTAGAATGATTCTTTTCTACGTCTAGAGAAGTCACCTGTTCCATCATCATATCTTTCTACAAAGATAAAACCATAACGTTTAGCCATTTCACCAGTAGAAGCTGATACTAAGTCAATACATCCCCAAGGAGTATAACCTCTTAAATCAACACCATCTAATACTGCTTCATGCATCTGTTCAATATGACTTCTTAAGTAATCGATACGATAATCATCACGTACTTTACCATCTTCATCAATCTTGTCATATGCCCCTAAGCCGTTTTCTACGACAAAGATAGGTTTCTGATAACGATCCCAGATTTCATTTAATGAATATCTTAAACCAATTGGGTCAATCTGCCAGCCCCAGTCAGAAGCTTTAAGATATGGGTTTGATACACCACCTAGGATATTACCTGAACCTGCTTCTTTACTCTTATCTGCTGTCTGACAATTAGACATATAATAAGAACATGTATAGAAATCAACTGGACCAGCCTTTAAGATATCTTCATCGCCTTCTTCCATAACGACATTGATATTATTTTCTTTAAAGTATCTCTTAATATAGTTTGGATAAGCACCACGGCACTGTACATCTGAACAGAACCAGTTCATCAAATGATTCTTTTCCTGGTTCACAATCTGATCATGAGGATCACATGTTAAACCATAGCTAGTTGCCATAATCTGCATACAACCTACCTGATAATTAGGATCAATTTCATGAGCCATTTTAACTGCAAGTGCACTTGCTACAAATTGATGATGTAAGCCCTGGAAACGATTCTGAGAATTATCTACCTGTTCCATGAAATTCATTGTCTTGATTTCATTTAAAATACCCTGTGATAAGAAACCACCCATTGGTGTAGTCGCTGAGTTGATTTCATTGAAAGTCAACCAGTATTTTACTTTACCTTTATATCTAGTAAAAATTGCTTTACAGAAGTTTAAGTAACAGTCAATCATACGACGATCTGCCCAGGCATTCCATTTCTTAGTTAAGTTAAATGGCACTTCATAATGTGAAATAGTAATTAATGGTTCAATATTGTATTTACGACATTCATCAATTAATTCTTCATAGAACTTTAAACCTTCTTCATTAGGTGTTTCTTCATCACCATTAGGGAAAATTCTAGTCCATGCAATTGAGAAACGATACATCTTGAATCCCATTTCTGCAAATAATGCAATATCTTCTTTAAAACGATGGTAATGATCAATCGCATCATGTGAAGGATAGAAAGTACCTTCTTCTAATACTGGTGTAATGCGTTTACTTACTGTTGCTGTTCCTCCAGTACATACATCAGGGCAGGAAACACCTTTTCCACCTTCCTGCCATCCACCTTCTAGCTGGTTGGCTGCAGTTGCGCCACCCCAATAAAAGTCTTCTCTAAAACTCATTATAATGTCCTCCTTGTTTTCAAGAGTATACTATCAAACATTTAAAGATTAAGCTTATTATTTTCATAATTTGAATTTTATATTGCACAGTGTTATATATTGTTATATACTGTTTATAGGAGGAAGAGATATGCATATTATCATTAATCATTCGTCAATGATTCCTATATATGAACAAATTGTAGAAGCCATTAAAGAAGCAATACTCTCTAATCAGTTATCTCCTAATGAAGCACTTCCTTCAGTACGTGCTTTATCTAAAGAATTAAAAATCAGTGCTTTAACTGTGAAGAAAGCCTATGATTTCTTGGAAAAAGAAGGCTATACAACAACTGTTCATGGAAAAGGAAGCTATGTATTGGAGGTTTCTCAAAATGAAGTAAAAGAAAATTGTTTAAAAGAAACAGAAGAACTATTATCTCGTGCTATAGAAAAAGGGAAATGTTCTGGCATTACTTATCAGGAAATGCAGGACATGTTATCTCTTATTATGGAGGATGTTTATGATTCACATTAATCATTTAAAAAAGAGTTATGCCTCATTTACTCTTGAGTGTAGTTTAGATATTCCTAAAGGTGTGATTACTGGAATTATAGGAATGAATGGTGCTGGTAAGAGTACATTATTCAAAAGCATTCTTGGTATTAATCCTATTGATGAAGGAAACATACAAATACCTGATAAACAGGATATTGGTGTCGTATTAAGTGAAACAGGATTCAGTGAATTCTTTACTGTATCCGATATAATCAGTATTCTTAAATGCACTTATAAACGTTTTGATGAAGATTTGTTTCATTCTTATTGTCAGCGTTTTGATATTCCTTTAGATAAGAAAACACGTACATTCTCTACAGGTATGAAAGCAAAACTGAATATCATTATTGCCTTAACACATCATGCACAGTTACTGATCTTAGATGAACCAACTGCAGGACTTGATGTTCTTACTAGAGATGAAATACTTGATATACTAAGAGATTATATGGAACAGGAAGATTGTACTATTCTTATTTCTTCTCATATATCGAGTGATTTAGAATCATTATGTGATGATCTTTATATTATTGATCATGGGCAGATCATCATGCATGAAGAAATGGATACACTTCTTTCTCTTTATGGTGTATTAAAGGTATCTAAAGAAGATTATGATAACTTAGATAAAGATTATCTGCTGGAAGTAATGAAAGAGCCATTTGGTTATACATGTCTTACAAATGAAAAACAGTTCTATAGTGAAAACTATCCTACTATTGTGATTGAACAGAATCATATTGATACAATGATTCCTATTCTATTGAAAGGTGAACGCTTATGAAAGGACTACTCAAAAAAGATTTATTATTACTTAAATCTCAAATAAAGTATATTGTAATGATTGTTGTGATCTGTTTAATTATGGCTTATGCAAATTCTGGATTTGCGTATATTTCTAGTTATCTTACATTCATGGGAACAGGACTTGTCTTCAATTCATTTTCTTATGATATGTATCACAATGAGATGACTTATCTCTTTGCCCTGCCTTTCAGCAAGAAAGAATACTGTTTAGAGAAATATATCTATGCACTCACTGTCACATTCATATCATGGCTGATTGCATTCCTTATAAGTTCCGCAACTCATATTAACTTAGAAACAATAATTGTCCAGCTTGCTATGCTCTTTTCCGCATTCATATATATTTCTATCACGATTCCTGTAATGATGAAATACGGTCGTGAAAAAGCAACTATTATTGGCTTAATGTTGATGCTTGTTTTATTTCTTGCAGTCGCAAGTGGTGCCACATCAGTTGGCATGTTGATGAGTCAAATTTCAGCATTCCTACTCATTGGAATATATGCCTTCATTGTACTCGTTGTCTTAATCATCTCATATAGAAGTACAATCTCTATTCTTAACGATAAAGAACTATAAGAAAGAACCGCTACATCTGGTAGCGGTTCTGTTTGTTTATATATTGTCCAATTATTATTCCAAGTAATGATGGAAGTACACCATATAATGCTATTTCTGAACTTGGCGCCAATATCTTTTCTATATCAGTTAATGATACATGAATAAAGCTAAGATAACAGCCAAGTAGCTCCATCATACCAAAGAATAATGTAAGTAAGTAAATAGCACGATGATCTGACTGACCATAGAGTACTGATATAATAAAAGCGGATGCAGGCAATACTAAATACAAAATAAATAATGACACTTCAATAATCTGTCCTGGATGTGTTCTTGACCAGGCAAATAATATATACAAAGACCAAATCACCATATAAATGAGAAATGGAATCCCCTTCTTTAACTTCTTCATACTAACCACTCCCTAATACTATTATATTACAAAATATATGTAATAGTTATGAATTTGATACTTGATCACTAGGAAGCGCTAATAAAAATATTGTCACAAGAATCATCGCAAAACCAATGAGATCAATACCCTTAAACGGTGTAGATAACCATACAAAGGCAAATAATGTAGCTGAAACAGGTTCAATACTTGCAATCATACTTGCTTTGACTGGTCCAATATCTACAACTCCCTGTAAATACAATGTAAAGGCAGCAGCTGTACCAATAACTATAATACCTATTGTCACAAGTAATCCATCTAAGTCTAATGCAGGTGCAAGAGTCCATGTCTTGCCTGCACATAATAGCACAACACCACCAAATAACATTCCAATACCTGTAACTGGTACACTACCATAAACTGCCATCAGACGCTTAGGATAAATAGAATAAGCAGCACTCGTAAAACCACAGGCAATACCCCAGAATAATCCTGTTGGAGTAAGTGCTAAGCCGTTTAAACGACCATGTGTTGCAATCACAAAGGCACCACCTAAGGCTAAAACAATACATAATGCTTCAATCTTATTTGGTACTCTCTTTGATGTAAGACAAACGAAGATCATGATATAAATTGGTGAAAGATACTGCAATACTGAGGCAGTTCCTGCATTGGATGTATTAATAGCCTGTAAATAAGTGAACTGACACAACATTAAGACAAAACCAAAACCA
Organism: Catenibacterium sp.; assembly: GCF_052354645.1. Lineage (NCBI taxonomy): Bacteria > Bacillati > Bacillota > Erysipelotrichia > Erysipelotrichales > Coprobacillaceae > Catenibacterium > Catenibacterium sp. Next base: position 2,370 of record NZ_DAWDDM010000041.1, on the reverse strand, counting down.
AATGTTTTAATCAAGTCTTTCTTTTGACTTACTAAACGTTTCATCGCTTCTTTTTGTGTCAATGCACCAAATAGTGTAATCAATAATCCCGCAAAACACATACGCATAGATGTGAGCCACATCGGATTGGCTTGATAATGAGTAAATAAGAACTGTCCGCTTGCACCTGAAAAACCCCAGCATGTCCCACCAATTAAAGTGAGAAGTACTCCTCTTTTAAAATGTTCCATAATGTCTCCCCCGAAAATATGTCCATATATCATAACACAAAACAATTAAAAGAGAAGTAAAAAAAGGCAGATTTCTCTGCCTTACTTATTGAACTTGAATGTTTTAATACCAGGATAAACTGCACTATCACCTAAAGCTTCTTCAATACGAAGTAACTGATTGTATTTAGCTACTCTTTCAGTTCTACTTGGTGCACCAGTTTTAATCTGACCTGCATTGAGGGCGACAGCTAAATCCGCAATAGTTGTATCTTCTGTTTCACCAGAACGATGAGATACAATGGCTGTCATGTTTGCGTTATGAGCCATCTTAATAGCTTCTAATGTTTCAGATAGCGTACCAATCTGATTTAACTTAATAAGAATAGAATTACCTGCTTTTAATTCAATACCTTTAGATAAGCGTTTAGTGTTTGTAACGAATAAGTCATCACCTACTAGCTGTACTTTGTCTCCTAATTCCTGAGTCATAAGTGTCCAGCCTTCCCAGTCTTCTTCATCTAAACCATCTTCTAATGAATAGATTGGATACTTTTCAACTAAAGATTTCCAATGTGCAATTAACTCTGCAGATGTATAAGTCTTACCTGACTTAGGTAATTTATAGAAGCCTTTCTTATCTGTCTTCCATTCACTTGATGCAGCATCAATTGCAAGTACAAAGTCTTTACCTGGTTCATAACCCGCATTTTTAACTGCTTCTAGAATAGTTTCGATTGTTTCTTCATCAGTTGATAAGTCTGGCGCAAATCCACCTTCATCACCTACTGAAGTAGCGAGTCCCTTAGACTTTAATAGTGACTGTAATGCATGGAATACTTCAGTCGCCATTCTTAAAGCGTCTTTAAAGCTATCAGCACCTACTGGCATGATCATAAATTCCTGTACATCCACAGTATTTGTGGCATGAGCACCACCATTTAAGATATTCATCATTGGGACAGGAAGCTTATTCGCATTCACACCACCAATGAAACGGTATAAAGAAATACCTTCACTCTTAGCAGCGGCCTGAGCAGCTGCTAAAGAAACAGCTAAAATCGCATTGGCACCAAAGTTAGATTTATCTTCTGTACCATCTGCTTCAATCATTAGTTTATCAACATGATATGTATCTCTTGCATCAGCACCAATGACTGCTTTCGCAATTTCATTATTCACATGTTCGACTGCCTTAGAAACACCTTTACCACCAAACTTCTTAGGATCGTTATCTCTTAATTCTAATGCTTCAAATTCACCTGTAGAAGCACCACTAGGGCTTGCAGCACGTCCTACTGTACCATCCGCAAGAGTCACTTCTGCTTCTACTGTAGGATTCCCACGAGAATCAATAATTTCACGTCCATATACTTTCTCAATTAAATATTTGTTCATTGTTTACCTCCGAGTTAGTTTTCTCTAACTATGGTTAGTTTAGCATAACCATAGTTATTAAACAAGCAAAATGACCAGAAAAATTAATTTAATATATTTATTGCATTTACCCTATATGTATGATAATATCTACTTGATCAATCCTTTAGAAAAGAGTGGCCACGGCCACTCTTTTTTTTACTTGATATTCAATTGTTGTGAGAGACGATGCCCGTCTTTAGAAGTTATCACTATGTTTTTTAGAACCCAATTAAATATCCTTTTGAAATTAAGCTGATTATTTCGGCTTTTTTACGCTTTATATTTTCTCAAATTATTTTTCATGGTATAGCATACATAGTGATATATTAAATTGGAGGTGTACCCATTACATATTTTCTAAAAAAGGTGAAGCTGAATGGCCGTACTTACCTCTCTATTGTGGAGAACTACTACTCCCGTGATAAGAGAGGTGCAGCTCATCGCACATATAAATCCTTATCTTCCGTTGAGACATGGAAGGCAAAGGGAATAGATGATCCTGTTGCACATTTTCAAAAGGAAGTTGAAAAACTCAACCAAGAAGCTAAGAATAAAAAAGTTATTAAGATATCAGATAAAACGCCTAAAACGAATCTAAGCTACTTCTCTTTCGTATCCATAATGAATAAGCTTGGATAAAGAAGTATGTAGACTACTTCAATCTATCTAATTCCTTTGAGTATGATATTCTTGAAAGAATACTGCAGTTCAAGGTGCTTAACAACAAATACAGCACATCAGA
>NZ_DAWDDM010000040.1:0-10856 GCF_052354645.1 Catenibacterium sp. | reverse complement strand
TGAGAACTTACATTATCTCGATGTGAGTATATTTAATCACATTTTGAGTGGCAGGCTAGCGGACTATGAATAAATTATTAAAAGCTCTTGTTAGTATCATGCTTATTTTTGCGACAGGATGCTCCAGCAAAACTGTAAAAACATCAAACAGTACAAAAGAATCATCTGCAAAGACATTTGATGGTAATTACTACAACATGATCAACAATGGTCGTTCTAAGAATAGTGAGAAGTTCTATTTAAACTTCAGTAATACAAAGGATTTAGTTACTATTGGTTCAGGATTGCAGATTCTTTCAACAAAGCATTTCTCAACAAATGATTATTATTTATCAGAAGGATTACAATTAACACCAACTGATTACAATAATCTATTAAAAAGAGACGCTGCAGGAACTAAAGAAGAAGATAAGAAATATCCTGATACATTACAGATAGAAAGTGGTAAGACATATGAAGGCTTGCAAAGCCCTGTACTTGTGTCTAATATCACTGAACAGGATTATTATAAGAAGAGTGGTTCTAGTTATGCCTTGAAAGGTATAAGTGTTGCTATTATTCTTGATCCTAAGGAACAGATTGATGGAAAGCTTTCTTCTCCTGCAATTACTTTAAGTGATGAAAAGTTAAGAAGCTATGCCCAGCAGTGTGTTAAGAAAGCATACAAATATATCCGTTCAAAGAAGAAAAAACTTGCAGATGTTCCAGTTATGATTGGTATTTATCGTGCGAATAATAATGAAATATCTGAAACAAATGGTAATTATATTTATGAATCTTTCTGTGAAGGTGGCAGTGTCGGTACTTTAAAGAATGTGAATCATGAAAATGTATACTTTACAAGTACTCGTGCAACTAAGTTAGACCCAGCCACTGCATCAGAATTTGCAACTATCAAGTCTAACTTGAAGAAAGCTTCTACCGAAGCTGCCGGTTTAGTTGGGCAGGCCAACTATATCGATGATACGATCCAGACAATGAAAATCACAGCACACTTGAATATCAAGACATATACAGAATTACTATATCTGACTTCAGTGATTGCTGATAACATTAATAGTAAATTCACACAGGACTTTAATATTAAGGTTCTTGTGTATTCACAGGATGAATTGATGGCTGTGATTATTAAACAAAAAGGTGAAGATGCAAAGACATCTATATTAGAACAGTAGGAGGTCAATTATGGACGATACAGATTTAATGTTGAAAAAACTAGGAAGAAAAACCATGTTCAACATCACTGACGAAGAAATGCCAGCATTAAGAGAACAGTATGAAGTATTCATGAGCCATGTACAGGCACTTGATGAAATTGATACTGAAGGTGTAGAACCTCTCGCATTCCCTTATGTGGTTGAAACAACATTCTTAAGAGAGGACGAACCTAATCATGTAATCAGTACAGAAGATGCATTAAAGAACTGCAAGACTGTACAGCGTAATCAGATCAGAGTTCCAAAGGTGGTAGGATAATGGTGACACATACTATTGAAGAATTACATGAACTTTTCAAAAGTGGAGAGTTAGATGTAAAAGAATATTATAAAGAATTATTTGAAGAAGCAAAGAAACAGCAGGAAAGACTGAATGCCTTTGTAACTATTACTGAAGAGGAAGCATATAAGGCTATTGAAGCTCCTATGACTGATGATCTTTTATCACATATTCCATATGTTTTAAAAGATAACTACAACACTAAGGGTATTAAGACAACTGCATCTAGTAAGATGTTAGCTGATTATGTACCAGTATTTAATGCTCATGTTGTTGATTTGTTAAATAAGCATGGTGTTAGTTTAGTAGGTAAGGCTTCTATGGATGAACTTGCTATGGGTGGTACTAATAAATCAGCTTTAACTGGTCCAGTACACAACCCTTGGGATACAAGACGTATTTCTGGTGGTTCATCAGGAGGATCTGCAGCACTTGTTGCAAGTGGTTTGATTCCATTTGCACTTGGTAGTGATACAGGTGACTCAATTAGAAAACCAGCAGGTTTTTGTGGAATTGTAGGTTTTAAACCAACTTGGGGTAGAATCTCTCGTTATGGTGTTATTCCTTATGCATCTTCTTTAGATCATGTTGGCGCATTTACTAGAAATGTACGTGATATGGCGATTGTAACTGAAGCATTAGCTGGTAGAGATAATCGTGATATGACTTCATCAAATAGAGAAGTACCACATTACTTAGATAACTTAACTACTGATATTTCTAACTTAAAGATTGGTGTATTAACAACTGTATCTAATGAAGTAAGAAATGAAGAAGTAAAGAAAATTTTTGAAAATGTTGTTGAAACATTAAAGTCTCTTGGTGCAACAGTAGAAGATGTTGAAATGGATAAGAAACTCATGAAGACATTACTTCCTACATATACTATTATTGCCAACTCAGAAGCAACAAGTAACCATTCATGCTTAGATGGTGTTAAGTATGGTGATAGACAGCAGGGTGATACACCTGATGATGTGATGATCAATTCTCGTACAGATGGTTTTGGTGATCATATTAAGAGAAGATTTATTCTTGGAAACTTAGCTCTTGCAACTGAAAATCAGGAAAAGATGTTCAGAAAAGCACAGAGAGTAAGAAGACTTGTAGTAGATGAATTAAATAAGATCTATGAAAACTATGATATCATCATTGCACCTAATGGCGGAGGTGTTGCACCTTTAATTGATGAAGCAGCTGAAGATTATTTAAGTGATGAATATATTATTCTTGAAAACTGGTTATGTCTTGCCAACTTTGCAGGTACACCATCTATCTCTATCCCTTCTGGATTTGTAGATAATATGCCAGTCGCTGTCAATATTTCAGGACGTATTTTTGAAGAACAGACTGTCTTGAACTGCGCCTATGCATTAGAAGAAGCATTAGGATTCAAGAACCAGTATAAGAGGGAGGACTAAAGATGGATTACGAAAGAGTCATCGGGCTAGAAGTACATTGCGAATTAAAGACTAATTCAAAGATGTTCTCTGCTTCACCAGTTACATTTGGTGAAGATCCAAATACAATGATTAATGAAGTAGACATGGGTATGACAGGTACATTACCATGTTTAAATAAAAGAGGTGTAGAATTTGCGATTCGTGTATGTCATGCATTACATATGGAAATCGATGAATTACTATGCTTTGACCGTAAGAACTACTATTATTCTGACCTTCCAAAAGGTTTCCAGATTACTCAGGATAAAAGACCTATCGGACGTAATGGTTATTTAATGATTGAAGTAGATGGAGAAGAAAAGCGTATCGATATCGAAAGATTACATATGGAAGAAGATACAGCTAAACAGCTTCATTTAACTGATTATTCATTAATTGACTACAACCGTGCGGGTATCCCACTAATTGAAATTGTCACTAAGCCTTGTATCCGTTCAGGTAAAGAAGCAAGTGCTTATCTTGAAGCATTAAGACAGGTATTCTTATATACAGAAGTATCTGATGCAAAGCTTGAAGAAGGCTCTATGCGTTGTGACGTTAACGTATCTATCCGTCCATTTGGTCAGGAAGCATTTGGTACACGTACAGAAATCAAGAACTTAAACTCTATCAGCAACGTTCAGAAGGCTATTGATTATGAAGCAGGCCGTCAGCAGGAAGTCATTGAATCTGGAGGAGAAGTTCTTCAGGAAACTAGAAGATATGATGAAGTAGAAAAAGTGACTACAGTGATGCGTTCTAAAGGGGATGCTGTAGACTATAAGTACTATACTGAACCAAATATCTTACCTATTAGATTAGATCATGCATGGGTAGAACAGATCAAAGATGAATTACCTATGATGGCTGGAGAAAGAGAAAAACATTATGAAGAAGAATATGGTATTCCTAAGGTAGATGCGAAGATTCTTGTTTCTACTAAGTCTATGTCTGATTACTTCAACGAAGTAATCAAATATACTAAGAACTATAAGAATGCTTCTAACTGGTTATTAGGTGATGTTTTAGCTTTCTTAAATAAGAACAACCAGTCTTATGATGATATTGAATTAAATCCAGAATATTTAGCTAAATTGATCAATTTTATTGAAGATGGTACTATTTCTTCTAAACAGGCTAAAAAGGTCTTTGAACCAATGATGACAGAAAATAAAGATCCTGAAAAGATCATTGAAGAAAAGGGTATGAAACAGATTTCTGACCCTAACGCTTTAAAAACTATGGCGAATGAAGTATTAGATGCCAACCCACAGTCTATTGAAGACTATGCGAATGGTAAAGATCGTGCTGTAGGATTCTTAGTAGGACAGGTTATGAAGAAGTCTAGAGGACAGGCTAACCCAGGTATGGTTAACAAGTTACTTGTTGAACTTCTTAAAGAAAGAATTAAATAACTATACTTTACTTTATATCTTTGGTAAAATAGAAGGGTAAAGTAGGTGATTAATGTGTCCAAAGAAAGATTTCATTTTGATGATGAAGAAGACGTAGTTATCCAGACACCTAAGAAGAAGGCTGAAAAGAAGCCTACTCCTAAAGAAATGGGTATAAAACCTTCTAATAAGTCAAAAAAGAAAATTAAAACAAGATATATTGTGCTTGGAATCGTTGCAGTACTTGTACTTGCACTTGGAATCTATTTATATAGTGCTTTAAAGGATGAAGGAGCTATATATGGTGATCGTTGTGAAGGACTTGTAACAGTTCAAAAGAGTGTCTTAGATGATACAGTCAACGAAGCTAAATCTAAACATAGTTCTATTGCATCTATGAATATTGAAACAGCATGTAAGCAGTTCAAGGTGGATATTGAATTTACTAATGGTACATCAGTTAAAACTGCTGAAGAAATTTCAAAAGATGTTGTAAAAATTCTTGATTCTAAAGGTGGTCAATCTGCTTATGAAGGATCTGACTATACAGAATTACTTAATAAGCATAATGGTGTAAAACAGTATGAAGTAAACCTTTATTTAACTGGTGGTAACGATACTGATTTCCCAATGTATGGTACAAAACAGGCAGGTAAGGATGATATTGCCTTTACTCTTGCATCTGTAAAGGATCAAGAAACAACAAATAAAGCGAAAGCAACAGAGCAATAAAATGAAAAGCGATTTTTAATCGCTTTTTTTAAGTGAGGAGGATATGTATGAATAAGAGAGATCAATTTATAGGTGAGTGCATCGATTATACACATGATGGTTTAGGTGTAGTAAAGCATGATAATACAACTATTTTTGTGAAGAATCTATTACTTCATGAAACAGCTAAAATAGAGATTATTAAGGTGCTTAAGAGTTATTGTGTAGGTAGAGTAGTAGAACTACAGACACCTTCTAGTGAACGTATAGAGCCAAAATGTGACTGTTTTAAACAATGTGGTGGTTGTTCATTAATGCATATGTCAGATCAAGAACAACAGTCTTTTAAGACTAATAGAGTGAAAGAAACATTCTTAAAGATTGCCCATCAGGATTTGAGAGTCAATGATTGCTTGATGGATCAAGACCCTTATCATTATCGTAATAAGGTACAGGTTCCTTTTGGAATGCAGGATGGACATATTGTCTCTGGATTCTATAAAGCACGTACAAACGATATCATTAATAACGATTACTGTCTTATTCAGAATGAATTCTCTAATAAGGTCATTAAACGTGTTAAAGAATTATTTGAAAAATATCATATCCAGCCTTATGATAAACTCACTAAAACAGGTAATATCAAGCATGTATTAACTAAGACAAGCTATCATAAGAATGAAGCCATGGTTGTATTTATCTCATATAAGAAGAAAATCCCACATATCCATGAAATCATTGATACTTTAACTCATGAATATCCAGAAATACGTACAATTATTCAAAATATTAATTCCCGTCATGATAATGTGATTCTAGGAGAAGAAGAAAAGGTACTATATGGAGAAGGGTATATTGAAGATACACTTTTAGGAAATACTTATAAGATTTCTATGAAGTCTTTCTATCAGATTAATCCAAGACATGTAGAAGTACTCTATTCTAAGGCCATTGAATATGCGAAATTTAAACCAACTGATGTAGTCATTGATGCGTATTGTGGTATTGGTACTATTTCTTTGACTCTTGCGAAACATGTGAAGAAAGTCTACGGTGTAGAAGTTGTTCCACAGGCGATTGTAGACGCAAAAGAGAATGCTGAAAGAAATCATATTACAAATGCGGAATTTGTATGTGATGATGCAGGTCATTTCATGACTGAATTTGTAGAAAGACATGAAAAGGTGGATTGTGTTATGGTGGATCCACCTAGAAAAGGATGTTCTACTGAATTCCTAGAAAGATTGACTACACTCTCTCCTGAACGTATTGTCTATATTTCATGTAATGTAGCGACTCAGGCAAGAGATTTAACTTATTTGGTAGAGAAGGGGTATAAGCCAATAGACGTGCAGCCAGTAGATATGTTCCCGCATACTCCTCACATCGAAAATATCTTATTGTTGAGTAAATAAAGAGGCGATATTAAATGGAAAATCAATCAATAACAATTAAGAAGTAACATCTTATAATCATTATAGTGGTAAGTATTTTAGTAGGTTCTTTAGGTACAGTTCTTATAACGAAAATCAATAATAATTTTGTTGGAGATGTTGATTTATTTGATGGATTATATATGGATGTGAGTGGTAAAACTAGTGATGGAACTCTTTATTTAAGCAATTCTTATATGAAAAAAGACTATGATTCAACAGATTCTGAGCTATCAAAGTTCTATTCGACTATTACTTATAAAGACAACAAAGAGCATAATCTTTCAAATGGAGATAAGGTAAAGGTCACTGCAAATTTTAATAAGAGAAATGCGCAGAAATTAGGAATCAAAGAGAATAAACCAACAAAAGTTATTACGATCAAAGGTTTAACTGAGAATTATAGAAACCCATCTGATATTGGAAAGAAGAATATTGAAAAACTATTTAAATATGCAAAACGTGATGCGAATAAAGAGATAGTTGGAGAATATGGAATTAAATCGGGATATAGTTTAAAAGGTGCTTATTATCTTGTGGAGGATAAGACAACCAAATCTAATGGTGTTTGGAATGATTTTGTATTTGTTTATAAATTGAACGAGACATATAAAAATGTTGATTATGTATTTATGTTTTATGAAAACATAGATTCAGATTTCTTTAAAGAAAATAGTTCTTTTGGTCCTGATATTTCTACTAAATTTGGTCTCTATGGAGAATACAGAGGAGATTATAATATTGACTATTTAGCAAAGAACAATGGTGATATTGAAAAAAGTTTAATACAATATGTAAACGAAAGATCAAATAATAATAAGTCGTATTCAATCTACAAATTAAAAGAAGGAGAAAAATGATATGAAATTCCCATTTGATGATGATCCACATACTGCCTGCATAGTATGCAATCATGTACTAAATAAAGAAGGAGCTATTACTTATATAACTCATGATGAAGATGGTATGTGGCAGTTCTTATGTGATAAAGAACATTCTATGGATGATGCAAGAATTGTATCTCTAGAAGAAGTCTATGCATTAGATCCTTCTATTAAAGAAGTAGCTGATATGCCTTGTGGTTGTTATATTAATAGAAAGTAAAGTGAAGCCTCCTATGTATGTAGGGGGTTTTATCTCATTTTATAGCTTTATTAGTTTTCTTGAATAGTGTAAGAGATGGTGGTAATATTTTTACATGAAAGCGAGGAGATAACCAATGAGTAGAAGAGTTAATAGAATACCTGTCGTTCTTGATACAGGTAATGTAAAAGAATTATCTCCAAAAGATATCAAGATGATCTTAAGAGCTGCTGATACATGTATTATGAAAGCAGGAAGAAATATGCTTGCTAAGATATTAAAAGGTTCTAAGGATAAGAAGGTACTAGAACTTAAACTAAATGAATGTCCTGCTTATGGCTATTATCATGATATGAAATTAGCTGATATTATGCATTATATTGATTGGATGATTGATGAAGATTATCTTCAAATTAAATATGATGGACGTCTTCCATTGCTGGTATTTTCTGATGAAGGATGGGAGATAGAGAAGGAAACATATGCTCAGGAATTATATCAACAATTCTGCTTGGATGTAAAAGAAAATAAACCGCGTGTCATTCATAAACTGATCAAAGTAAATAGAAAGGTTATTTTACGTATACTTGATATTATTGAGAAAGAAGGCAATAAGGAATTTATTCCTTGTTTAGAAGCTTATAAAAAAATAGAAACAAAGAGAATTGGTAGACGTATTATTGAAGTAGAGAAGACAATTAAAGATAAAGTGTAGGAGTCAAGAAAAAAGTGGCAGGCAAGAAATACAAAATGTATATTGCACTGTCACTTTTTTTGTATCATTGGAAGATCCATAACAAAGTAGTCCAATACGACATGTTAATCATGTCGTTTTTTGTGGTTCTATCCTTAAACACTTACAAATACAGTATTATGTAAACATTATATGTAAGCGTATACACTTACATATTTGTATTATTCCAACAAAACAACCTCATAATTAATTATTACATGTCACAAATACCTAAATATGGTACAGTCTATAGGGTAATTGGCATTGAAAATGTAACCGTTATCGTTTACTAAATTTATAGAAAGTGATAGGCAATTAAAAAGTGTTATTTTGGAAATGGTATATAAGGGAAGGAGGAATAAATTTTTTTAATCGTCTATTTTATGTGATTGTTTGCAAATGATTGTGTTATCAATTGCATAAGTGCACAGTTGAATCATATATTACTATGCTCTCTTATTTCTATAATTATTGATATGATAAAGTGGCAAAAAAGCTTTAAAGGTTAAAAAGGAACATTTCAAATTTAATATGAATGACTAAGATAATGAGATTAAAGATTTTTTCAAAACATATTAATTTATAATGATAAATACTTTAACTAGTGAGATGCGAAACATAAATATAAAACTTATGATATGAATGTTATAGAATAATTTATTTTTGCTAATAACAAACTAACTAGATAGTCAGATATTAAAAAGCGCACTTCATGTGATTGTGTTTATACAATTATAAACGAATAATTAAAAGTTGAAGAAAGGGGAAAGAACTATGAATGTCAAGAAATTCACGAGTTATGCAGTAGCATTGATGATGAGTATTTCATTAGTACCTATAAATGCAAATGCTCTTACTACTCATAACGCTGTGACGAACGGTTATTATAACGATTCTGGTCAGTGGGTTCAAGGTGAATTAGATCAGACCCTGCCAGAAGCTATTCATTCAGTTGATAAAACAGCTGAAGCAAAAGGTAACAACACTTATAAGATGAAATTAAAGGTTGTTACTAAACAGAAGGTTGAAACTTTTACCAGAGCGTCAGCTACAGTTCTTGTAGTGGATACTTCAAATAGTATGAAGGGCAATCGTATTAGAAACTTAAAAGCAGCAGCAAATGCGTTTGTGGAGTCATATGCTGGTGATAATGAAAATGTTGGACGTTATCTTGCAATCGCTGATTTTTCAGACGGTGTTGAAGTAGCGTTGAACTGGACTGATGTCTCTTCTGCTAATGGTAAAAACAATGCATTTAGAGCAATTAATAATCTAAGGGCTGGTGGTGGAACAAACCTAGATGCTGGTATTAAACAAGCTACATCTTTATTCTTAAAAGATGACGTGAAAGAAATTCAAAAAGCCAACAGAAATACAGTAGTATTGAGTGATGGAACGCCTACTTATTATCTTGAAGATTGTGAAGGTGGATTTTTCTCTTTTTTACATACACATGTCAAAATTGATGGCAGAAATTATGATTTAGCTGGTGATGGTGGAAAAGGTAGTAGAAAAACTGCTGAAGCAACATCTGAAAGTGCTAGGCTTTTAAGAAATCAATCTACAGTTTATACAGTATGTTATGGTGCAGCCCAAGATAAAACATATAAAAATGGTCCTACAGTTTCTGAATTCTTAAAAGGCAATATCGCAACAAGTCTTGATACAGCATATGATTCAAGTGAAACTGATAATTTAACTAAAGTATTTAAGGCTATTTCTGTAAAAGTTACAACTGGTATTACTGGTGAAGAATTAGAAGTATTTGATGAAACTGCTCCATTTGTATCAGTAAGTCAATTACCTCCATCTCCATCTGTTACGCAAGATGCAAGTGGCTTTAAGTGGAAACTTGCAAATGCAACGACTACAACAGAAGGTACTCAGACTTATTATACTTATGAGTTAGAATACTATGTTACATTAGATGCTGATGATCCTGAATTTGAAGAAGGAAAAGTTTATCCATTAAATGGTAAAACATATATTGCTATGCCTGATAGAAGTAAAGTTAAATTCCCAATTCCAGGTGCAACAGGAATCAAGTCACGTTACACAGTTACTTATACTGATGGCGTTGATGGTAAAGTATTTAAAGATCAGGTACATCCTAATTTAGTAGTAGGTACAATAACACCTGAATTTTATGGAACACCTACAAGAGCAGATTATACATTCACTGGATGGTCACCTGCAGTTGAAGAAAAGGTTACAAAGAGCATCACTTACAATGCAACTTGGGTTATGAACTGGGTGCCAATAAATGCAGCACCAGTGATTAACGCAACAGATAAGACTCTTACAGTTGGTGATACATTTGATGAAAGAGCTGATGCAACTGCTGAAGACGCTGAAGATGGAGATTTAACTGATGAGATTATCGTTGAAAAGAACGATGTTAACACAAATGTTGCTGGTAAGTACGAAGTAACTTACAAGGTAACAGACAGAAAGGGTGCAACAAGCAGAAAGACTATTATTGTTACAGTAAATCCAAAGATGGAACCTATAAATGCAGCACCAGTGATTAACGCAACAGATAAGACTCTTACAGTTGGTGATA
>NZ_DAWDDM010000039.1:0-11002 GCF_052354645.1 Catenibacterium sp. | reverse complement strand
TTGTATTTCTTTGCTAGATCATCAAGGACGTTATTTAATTTCTTATAATCAGGATGATTTAAGAAAGTCCCTTCAGCCCAGGATGCCTGCACAATACTCCAAGCCTGAATTGTAATATCATTTAAACGACAATAATCAAGCACACCGCCATCTTTATCAATCGCAAATTCTTCCTTCATATTCATGTTCATACCACTATCAATCATCACAGAATGCACAATAGAAAGCTGTAACTGATTAATAATAATAGGATACTTTGTATACTTCTGTAATAAGGCAATCTGTCCTGGTGTATGATTAGATACTCCAAAGTATTTGACCTTACCACTTTCATAAAGTTCATCAAATGCTTCTGCCACTTCTTGAGGGTCACATAATGCATCAGGTCTGTGTAATAAAAGAATTTCTACATGATCAGTATGGAGTCTTTCTAATGACCCATTGACTGCATTCATAATATACTCTTTAGAAAAGTCATAACGTTTCCCAGGTACAATGGCACACTTTGTTTGAATAATCATCTTTTCACGATATTCAGGATGTTTTTCAAGAACTTGTCCAAATAACTCTTCTGACTTTCCTCCACCATAAATATCAGCATGATCAAAAAAGTTAATACCACAATCTAATGCAGTCTTCACAAGTTCCTCTACTTCCTCAATACTCTTATCTGCAATACGCATGCAGCCCAAGGCGATTTCAGATACTTTTAAATCAGTTTTTGGTAGATCATAGTACTTCATATTAAATACCTCTTGTATAAGTCTTTAACCATTCATTTTCTTCATCAGTTAAATATGGCTTTAATGACTCTCTTACGAATTCATGATACTTATTTAATGCTTCTCTTTCATCAGCTGTTAATAAAGAAACATCAAGACCATCCAAGTCAATAGGACATAAAGTAAGAGGTTCAAACTTCATCCACTGACCATACTCATTCTTGATATCTTCAACACATAATAATTCGTTTTCTAAACGGATACCAAACTGACCTTCAATATAAACACCAGGTTCATCCGTTGTAATCATACCTGCTTCCTGAATTGCAGAAGGCTTACGTGGATCACGTAAACGTGGTCTAATATCATTTGGTCCTTCATGGACATTTAAGAAATGACCAACACCATGACCTGTACCACACTGGAAATCAATATGCTGCTTCCATAACTCATGTCTTACAAGACCATCAATCCAGATACCATTTGCACCATATAAGAAAACAGCTTCCTGCATCTTCAACATAGCCTTTAATACATATGTGAAGTATTTTCTTTCAGTCTCACTGATTTTACCTAAGATGAATGTACGTGTAATATCAGTTGTACCATCTAAATACTGTCCACCTGAGTCAATAAGAAGCATACCTTCTTTTTTAACATGAACATCATGTTCATGAGATGGATGATAATGCATTAATGCCGCATTTTCTTTATAAGCAGTAATTGTATTAAATGAAATATCAGTAAATAATTCCTGTGCTTCTCTAAAGCCTAATAACTTATTAGTAATAGAACATTCAGTCGCATCATCAGGCATAGAAGTCTTTAACCAATACATGAACTTAGTCATTGCTACACCATCTTTTAAATGGGCATGCTTTGTATTTTCAATTTCTACATCTGACTTAATACTCTTGAAGTATTGAGATGGGTTAGATCCTTCCATGATTTCACAGTCTATAAATGAATAAATGGCATAGTTAATAGCACTTAAATCTACAAGTACCTGACCACTTAATCTCTTTGTATCTAGATAGATATCATCATAAGAACGGATTTCAACACCATCATTCTTATAAGCTTCAATCATCGCTTCATCATAAGTACCATCCTGAAGATATAAATAAGCGTTATCTAAAGTAATAATACTAAATGCCATAGCCATTGGAGAATGAGGAATATCCTTACCTCTGATATTGAATGTCCATGCAATATCATCTAATGATGTAATGATGTGCGCATTACATTCATTTTCTTCCATATAACCACGAATCCATTCAAGTTTCTGTGCTGTGCTTTGTCCATGATACTTCACATCATAGATATAAGCAGGTTCATGAGAACGTTCTGGACGATTTGTCCATACATCAGTCATATCAATGTCTTTTAATTCAAAATCAGTTTCTCTATCTTCATCTAAATCAATGATAAATGAAGCAGTTGTTACTTTACCATTGAAGCCAAGTACATCACCATCATCAAGATGATCAATGAGGAAATTCTTCACACTAGGAACATCTGCATTACCCATCTTCATGAGTTTAATACCAGGATAGAGTTCTTTTTCTGCCTGAATGAAATAACGTCCATCAGTCCATAACCATGCTTCTTCCTGTCCTACAACTAGGACACCTGCAGAACCAGTAAAGCCGCTTAGATACTTTCTAAACTGGTCATGTTCGCCTACAATTTCACTCTGATGATCATCATCAGTAGGCACATAATAGAACTTGATATTTTGTTCTTTTAATCTTTTCTGTAATTCTTTTATCATTTTTTTATCACCCAAGATAAGTTTAACACAAATGAGAGAGATAAGGTATAATACAATTAGGAGATGATTAAACATGAACGAATGGAATCTTGATGCCCTATATACGTCATTTCAAGACAAAAATTTTCAAGAAGATTTAAACACGCTTAAAGATTTGAATAAGAACTATCCTACTTATAGAAGTGAGAAAACAGAAGCATCATTACATAAAATAATAGAGACAAAAATAGAAATTGAAAAGAGAATAGAAAGGCTGCATTTTTTTATACAGCTTTCTTTATCGGCTCATACAGATGATGCGGAGGCAACACGTTATCTTGATCAATTAAATAATATAACTGCCTCAATGATAGGAGAAGATATTAAGAATAATGCCTATATTGCGGAGTTTGATTTAGATAGTTGTCAGGATCCTTTTATTAAGGAACATGCTTATATTCTTCATGAAATTAAAAATAAACAGAAGTATGTATTAGATGAAAAAGAAGAATCTATTATAGCTCATATGAAAAATACAGGTTCTTATGCTTGGATGAAGCATAAGGATATGGTTGTATCTTCTATTAAAGTGAATATAGATGGATATGATTATCCTTTGACTAAAGTACTGAACATGGCTCATAGTCCAGATAAGCAGACAAGAATGAAAGCTTATTTCGCAGAACTAGATGCCTATAAACCATATGAAGAAACGATTGCGACATGTTTAAGTGGAATCAAGGGAGAAGTGCTCTATACAAGTAAACTGAGAGGTTATGAATCACCATTAGAAGAATCATGTATCAAATCACGATTAAAGATGGAGACTCTTAATACATTACTTTCTGTTATGAAAAAGAATATGCCAGAAATAAGAGAATACCTTAAAATCAAGGCAGACTATCTAGGCTATCAGAACGGCTTGCCTTGGTTTGAACTTTATGCGCCTGTTGTTGAAGATGATGAAGAATATTCATTTGAGAAAGGGTCTCAGTTTGTCATTGATCAGTTCTATACATTCTCAAAACATTTAGGTGATTTTGCGACTCATGCAATTAAGAATCATTGGGCTGATGTCTATCCAAGAGAAAATAAAGTCAGCGGTGCATTCTGTGAAAATATTAGAAGTTTGAAACAAAGTCGTTTCTTATTCAACTATGGAAATCATTTCTCTGATGTGATTACTGTAGCCCATGAATTTGGTCATGGTTTCCATGGAAGATGTTTAGGTGATCAAACAATATTGAATACCCATTATCCAATGCCGATTGGAGAAACAGCCTCTAACTTCTGTGAAACAATAGTGGGAAAAGGTGCATTAAAATCAGCTACACCTACTCAAAAGATTGTGATATTAGAGAATACATTAAGTAATGCAACTCAGGTGATCTGTGATATTTATTCCCGTTTCTTATTTGAAAGCCGCTTCTTTGAAGCAAGAAAACAAGGTCCAGTGAGTGCTAAAGAAACAAAGAAAATCATGCTTCAAGCACAGATAGAAGCGTATGGTGATGGATTAGATCATAATTATCTCCATCCATATATGTGGACATGGAAACCTCATTATTATGATTCAGACTATTCATTCTATAACTACCCATACGCCTTTGGTTCATTACTTGCGAAAGGACTTTATGCACTTTATCAAAAAAAACCTGAACACTTCCCAGAGGATTATGAAACATTCCTTTCAGTTACAGGTAAGATGGATTTAGAAGATATTGCGAAAACACTTGATATAGATCTCACAGATGAGTCATTCTGGCAGAGTTCTATTGATATCATCAAAGAAGATATTAATACATTTAAAACACTTCTAGAGGAATACAAACATGATTGATACGTTCTATCAAAAAGAAAACCTAGAAGTTTATAAACGTTATCTCTATTTCCAGTTAAAAGATGATTCTCGTTTTCAAACACAATTTAATGACAATGAATATCACATTACTTATCAATCACGCACTGCATCTATTCACTTTCATGATATAGGTATGATAGAAGAAGAGATTATCAGCGATGATAAGCAGATCTTCTATCTTCATTTTCCATTGACTACATTTCCTATTGCCTTAGAACTTTATCAATGTATGATCAATAAACTCATAGAAGAAAAAGTAGAACCAATGAAGGTGGTTTTATGCTGTAGTGGGGGAATGACATCAGGATTTTTTAAGGAAAAGATGCAGAACTATATTTTAAAAAACAACCTCCCATTGATCATAGAAGGGGCAGCAGTTCATACTGTAGAAAAGAAGTGTCTCTATTATGATGTTGTATTATTAGCACCACAAATGGGTTATAAGAAAGAAGAGATAGAAACATTGACACATAAATATGTAGGTGTGATTGATCCTCAGGTCTTTGCAACATATGATTGTGGCGCATTATACAAACAGATTCAATATTACTATAGGAGGAATAAAGAATGAATGATACAAAAAGCGATATGATTTCAGGCGAACTCTATCAGCCATTTTCAAAAGAACTCTATAACGATCGTCTTTATTGTAAGAGTCTTTGTCATGAGTTAAACAATCTTTCACCGCTTAAAAGAGATGATATCAATCTTATACTAGATAAACTATTAAATGAATGGAATGAAGCCTTTATTGAACAACCTTTTCATTGTACATATGGCTATAATATTTCTTTAGGGAAGAACTTCTATTCTAAAGATAATCTCTTTATTGATGATAGTGGAATAGTGTCTATTAGTGATAATGTGACTATTGGATATAATGTCACAATACTCACATCAGTTACACCAACGAGTAGCCAGGATCGTGCAAAAGGATTAGAAAGTACACTTCCAGTACGTATTTATGAAGGAGTATGCATTGGATCCAATACAGTGATTTATCCAGGTGTAAAGATCAATAGAGAATCTATTATTGAACCAGGATCAGTTGTAAAGGATGATATTCCACCATTTGTGATTGCAGGAGGCAATCCATGTCGTGTAATTAGCGCAATTGATGATAAGGACTTGATGAGAAAATGAGAGAATTAGGACAATTATATGACTATACACTCCTTCATTTCCTTCATCATCTTGCTGAAAGTACAAATGGTGCACTTACACCATTCTTTCGCTTTATCTCTTATTTTGGTGATAACGGCATCTTCTTTATCGCTTTATCCTTGGTACTCATTTATTTTAAAAAGACAAGAAAACTCGGTATATGTATCCTCATTAGTCTTGCGATAGGCGCTATCTTTACAAGTCTCTTTTTAAAGAATGCGATAGGACGTCATCGTCCTTATTTATCCGGTGTAGACGAATACTATAACTGGTGGAAGTATGTAGGAGGCTTACATTATAAAGAATTCTCATTTCCTTCAGGACATACTACAGCCACTATGGCTGTTATGATGTGTATATTCTTAACATGCAATAAGAAATACAGCTGGTTAGTTTTTATCTTTGTCGCATTAATGGGTCTAAGTCGTAATTATTTCATGGTGCACTACCCAACAGATGTTCTAGGTGGTATTATGGTAGGCGGAATATCTGGTTTTATTTCATATTTGATATGTTATAAGAGTAAATTATTGGGAGGAAGAACATGAAACTAACAATGTTAGGTACGGGGAATGCCTTAGTCACTAAGATTTATAACACATGTTTCGTCTTAGAAGACAACCATCAATACTTTATGGTTGATGCAGGAGGAGGAAACCAAATCCTAACTCAGCTAAAAAAAGCAGGATATGACTGGAAGGATATGAAGCATATCTTTTTAACACATAAGCATATTGACCATCTATTAGGTATGGTCTGGATGATGCGTATGATTACACAGTTTATGAATGCAGGTAAATATGAAGGTGATGCTTATATTTATGGTCATGATGAAGTCATTCATATTTTAAAGGATATGGCTGATACACTTCTTGTACCAAAACAGAGTGCACTTATTGGAAAAAGACTTCACTTAGTAGAAGTGAAGGATCAAGAAACTAAAGAAATTATGGGACATCCAGTCACTTTCTTTGATATTCATTCAACTAAAGCCAAACAGTTTGGCTTCGTGGTGGAATATGATGGTAAGAAGCTGACATGTTGTGGTGATGAACCTTATTGTGAAGAAGAGAAAGTCTATGCAGAAAATGCAGATGTACTCTTGCATGAAGCATTCTGTTTATATGAAGAAAGAGACTTCAGACATCCTTATGAAAAACATCATTCAACAGTGAAAGATGCCTGCGAACTTGCACAAAAACTTCATATTAAGAATCTTGTACTCTATCATACAGAAGATGATCATGTAGACAATCGTAAAGAACTCTACAAGGCAGAAGGTGCACACTATTATACAGGAAATATATTTGTTCCTGATGATTTAGAAGTAATGGAATTTTAGAGCTATCATTTGATAGCTTTTTATATTAAAAATAGTATGAAAATCTAGTTATCCGTATAAACACTGGACTTATCACACTTTATCAAGGTCGAAACCAATCAATTTACTACTAATTTACTACTTATGAATGAGCTTTGATACGACGATTTACCCTTGAAAAGTGAAGAAACAAAGATACTTCCAATAAAAATTGAATAGGCAAAAGGTGGACACTTCAAAAATGAGGTGTCTATTTTTTTACCCGATTTGAAAGGACGTGATACTACGAAAATAGAAAAACAAGAGAATAAAGGTCGCTCCCCACCGTGAAAGACCATCAAACAAACGAGATTCATTCAACCATAAAAAAGAAAGGATAGGTAAAAATATGGAACTTAAATTTGTGATTCCCAAGATGGAAAAAACATTCGGCAATTTAGAATTTGCTGGCGAGGATAAAGTCGTACAGCGAAGAATCAACGGACATCTAACCGTCTTATCTCGAAGCTATAATCTCTATTCAGACGTTCAAAGAGCAGATGATATTGTGGTCGTACTTCCTGCTGAAGCTGGCGAAAAACATTTCGGCTTTGAGGAACGTGTTAAGTTAGTCAATCCACGTATTACCGCCGAGGGCTATAAAATCGGCACTCGTGGTTTTACAAATTACCTTTTACATGCTGACGACATGGTAAAAGAATAAAGAAAGAGAGGAAAAATGATGAGATTAGCAAATGGTATCGTATTAGATAAAGACACGACTTTTGGAGAATTAAAATTCTCTGCTCTACGTCGTGAAGTGAGAATCCAAAATGAAGACGGTACGGTTTCAGAGGAAATCAAAGAACGTACCTATGACTTAAAATCCAAAGGGCAAGGACGCATGATTCAAGTAAGTATTCCTGCCAGCGTGCCTTTGAAAGAGTTTGAATATAACGCACGGGTGGAACTTATCAATCCCATTGCGGATACTGTCGCTACTGCTACCTTTCAAGGAGCAGATGTTGACTGGTACATCAAGGCAGACGATATTGTGCTGACAAAGGATTCTAATTCCTTTAGAAATCAACAGCCACCTAAGAAAGAACCTGCTACGGACAAATAGCCACGTATCTTCCATTAGAGAGAAAGGAGAAAATCAAACATGAAACAGCGTGTCTTTCGTGGTAAAAGGATTCGTCCGAGTGACAAAGATTTAGTCTTTCATTTTACAGTAGCGTCCTTACTGCCTATTTTACTGCTTGTTGTCGGACTGTTTCATGTGAAGACAATCCAGCAGGTCAACTGGCAGGACTTTAACCTATCACAAGCAGATAAGATTGACATTCCGTATTTAAGTATCAGTTTCAGTGTCGCAATTCTTGTCTGCTTGCTGGTGGCGTTTCTATTCAAACGGTATCGCTATGATACGATTAAACAACTCTACCACCGTCAAAAGCTGGCGAAGATGGTTCTTGAAAATAAGTGGTATGAATCAGAACAGGTCAAAACAGATGGCTTCTTCAAGGATTCCCCCAGTCGTACCAAAGAAAAGATAACCTACTTCCCTAAAATCTATTATCGCCTTAAAAATGGCTTAATACAGATACAAGTGGAAATCACTCTGGGGAAATATCAAGACCAGCTCCTACACTTGGAAAAGAAATTAGAAAGTGGCTTGTACTGTGAGCTGACGGATAAAGAGTTAAAGGATTCCTACGTGGAATATACCTTGCTCTATGATATGATAGCCCGTCGTATTTCTATTGATGAAGTACAAGCTCATGATGGGAAACTTTGCTTAATGAAAAATATGTGGTGGGAATATGACAATCTGCCTCACATGCTCATAGCTGGTGGTACAGGTGGCGGTAAGACCTACTTTATCCTGACACTGATTGAAGCCTTGCTTCATACAGATTCTAAGCTGTATATCTTAGACCCGAAAAATGCAGACTTAGCCGATTTAGGCTCTGTGATGGCAAATGTCCACTACAGAAAAGAAGACTTGCTTTCCTGCATTGATACATTCTATGAAGAAATGATAAAACGCAGTGAGGAAATGAAGCAGATGGAAAATTATAAGACTGGCGAAAATTATGCTTACTTAGGACTTCCAGCACACTTCTTAATCTTTGATGAATATGTCGCTTTCATGGAAATGCTGGGAACAAAAGAAAACACCGCAGTTATAAATAAGTTGAAACAGATTGTCATGTTAGGTCGTCAAGCTGGCTTCTTTCTAATACTGGCTTGTCAGCGTCCAGACGCAAAATATCTAGGCGACGGAATCCGTGACCAGTTTAATTTCAGAGTGGCTTTAGGTCGTATGTCTGAAATGGGCTATGGCATGATGTTTGGCAGTGACGTACAAAAGGATTTCTTCTTAAAGCGAATCAAAGGTCGTGGCTATGTTGATGTAGGAACAAGTGTCATATCAGAGTTTTATACTCCCCTTGTACCAAAAGGACATGACTTTTTAGAGGAAATTAAAAAGTTATCCAACAGCAGACAGGACACAAAAAAGCCATCATCAGAACAACAAGAAATGGAGAAATAAAAGTAATGGATATTAAAAGATTGGAGATATATCATACACCGACTGAAAAATCTGTCATTTGTCTTTGCTTGAATACAGACCAATTCACGGTAGATTGTGAACAATACATCATTGACCGATACAGGCATTTTACCGTCAATCCAAAAGTACGATTCTATTCCAGAATAGATAAGCTGATTGATGAAATTATCCGTGAAGTGAAGAAACCACCGTTCACATTCAGAATGAGGTTAGAGAAGCGACATAGTATTACCAGCAAAAATATTCTATATGAATTTCAACTTTTTGATAGAAATTCATTCAAAACGGACGGTCTATCAGAAGTGATTGAACAGGAATATTTAAGACCAGAAGTTGATTTGGTAGTGATTTACACTGGCATACAGGGAGAATCAAAGGCAGATACAGACGACAAAGGCAGGTTTTACGGTCTTAAACCGTAAGTTCTGGCTTTGTCGGGCAGGGCTTGCCCTGCCCATTAACCCCCCGTATCTAACAGGGGGGTACAAATCGACAGGAAACAGTCAAAAAAACATTAGAAAATCCTTTGGTTACAAGGGATTTACAAAATTTCAGCGTATGTAAAATGGGCTTTAAAAGTTGACATACGCCTTTTTGATTGGAGGGATTTTTACTGAATGAACAAACTTGGTTACAGCAGTTAAAAGAAAAACGCTTGGCTTATGGACTATCTCAAAATCGTTTAGCGGTTGCGACTGGTATTACAAGGCAGTATCTAAGCGATATTGAAACAGGAAAAGTCAAGCCATCAGAGGATTTACAGCAATCTCTTTTTGAAGCTCTGGAACGCTTCAATCCCGACGCTCCCCTTGAAATGCTCTTTGATTATGTAAGGATTCGCTTTCCCACAACGGACGTACAGCATGTGGTCGAAAACATCTTACAACTGAAACTGTCCTATTTTCTTCATGAGGACTATGGTTTCTATTCTTATTCAGAGCATTATGCTTTAGGCGATATATTCGTTCTCTGCTCCCACGAACTGGACAAAGGAGTTCTGGTGGAATTGAAAGGTCGTGGGTGTCGGCAATTTGAAAGCTATCTTCTGGCTCAACAAAGAAGCTGGTATGAGTTCTTTATGGACGCTTTGGTGGCTGGCGGTGTGATGAAACGCCTTGACCTTGCCATTAACGATAAGACAGGGATTTTGAATATCCCTGTACTCACTGAAAAATGCAGACAGGAAGAATGTATATCCGTCTTCCGCAGTTTCAAAAGCTATCGCAGTGGCGAACTGGTACGCAAAGATGAAAAGGAATGTATGGGAAATACCCTCTATATCGGTTCATTACAGAGTGAAGTTTATTTCTGTATCTATGAAAAGGACTATGAACAGTACAAGAAAAATGATATTCCCATTGAAGACGCAGAAGTAAAAAACCGTTTTGAGATTCGGCTGAAAAATGAGCGTGCCTATTATGCAGTCCGTGATTTACTCGTCTATGACAATCCAGAGCATACCGCCTTTAAAATTATCAATCGGTATATCCGTTTTGTAGATAAAGACGATTCCAAACCTCGTTCTGATTGGAAGCTGAATGAAGAATGGGCTTGGTTTATTGGGAACAACCGTGAACGATTAAAACTAACCACAAAACCAGAGCCTTACTCTTTCCAGCGG